>JADGAB010000090.1 GCA_015232245.1 Magnetococcales bacterium
CCGGCTCGATAACCCTGCCTGCCCCCCTGTTTTGTTTTTTTTCCCAAACAAAAAAACGACCACCACCACAACCCCCGAGGCGGGGGAAGGGGGTGGTGTTTTCTTTGTCTACGTCTGTATCTGTATGTGCGTTACGGGAAGCGTTACATGTAACGGTTTCTGGTCCAGGTCAGGATCGCCATAGGGGGTGATCTTGTTACCCCGGAATTGTTACCCCGGCGTGATGGATGCGATATCCAACACGCCGCACCCCGTATCGATACGCCATGGATAAATCGTGACGCCCGTATCGATACGCCATGGAGGGCGTGACATGGGGCATATTTGCAGGACTCGACCAAAAGGGGATCCTGAAAATACTGGCTTTTCGCGTTTAGAGATTGTTACCCCTGTGTTACCCCAAACATTTACAGCCACCTTGCGAGTGGCTGTAAATGTTTGATTTTATTGGTGTCCCCGGCGCGATTTGAACGCACGGCCTACGGATTAGGAATCCGTTGCTCTATCCGACTGAGCTACGAGGACATGACTGTTTTATCAAGTACGGAATTTTCTTCTCCGGTCAGTCCCGTGTGAACAGTTGTGAAACTGTTTCTCATGGGTGCGCTCGAAGGACTCCATTGCCTCCCTTTCAGAACTGGCATTCAATAATTTGATCGCATCATTCAAGCCAGATCATGGTACACGCCAAACCAATCATGGCTTTGAAAATTTGTCCAGCTTCTCACAACGAGTCACAACACGCCTGAACCGTTTGAGACTGTTGAAAAACATCTCAACCAGATTGCGGTCTTTACACCAATATCGACCATATTCTCGCGGATTGAGGCGATTGCTTCGAGGAGGAATGACTGGCTCTGCTCCCTTGGCTTCAACGGCTTCCACGAAGTGATTTGCGTCGTATCCCTGCAATCACCGGTTCTGGATCCATTCCCTACAATCAAGGCGTGCGCCTGGGTGCTATCCGCCTCTTGACCACCTGTCAAAATGTCCTTCAACAGATTGCCCAAAGCATCCACCGCAGCATGCATCTCTGTTGTCAGACCGCCTCTGGAACGCCCGACAGCATGAGGTCCGTTTTTTTTTGAACCCCGGCAGCATGCTGATGAACACGCACAATGGTGCTGGCAATCAGCAGTGCTTCAAGGTCGGCATCATCGGAAACGGCTTGCCGGACACGCTCCCAGGTTCCGTTCTTGATCCAACGGGAAAATCGTTTGTAAACATTATTCCATCGGCCATAGGTTGACGGCAGATCACGCCATGGCGCACCAGTACGGGCAACCCAAAGGACCGCCTCAATGAATAATCTATGATCCTCTGCCCTCTTTTCTGGATAGCCTCTCCTTCTTGGCAAGAGGTTTACAATCCGTTCCCATTGGTCATCACGCAATAAAAATCGGTCCATAGCCATGCCTCCTGCAAGACAGGATACAGATCAAATTATTGAATGTCAACACACCCTGACTACTCAGACCCTGTTCCATTGCGGGGACTCTGTCCCCGCATCCCTGGGATTTTTCGCGTGTTTGGTCAAAGCAGGAGAAGAAGCAGAATTGGAAAGCTCTTCAGCCATCCAGTTCCCGCTTCGGCCCTTGATCGGTGCCCAGGTTGCATCCCCGCATTACCATGTCCCCCCGTCAGGCTGTCAAGACAGTTTAGTTTGTTTCTACCGGAACATCAAGTGGTTCCCTGGCCATATTCCTGTTCCGTACCGCCGGGAGGGGGACTTGGAAAACAGGTCTGTTGGGGTTCCGCCTTTTTTCAACAGGTTGCCTTCCGAAAGCGCAGGAAGTTTCTTTCCCTCCTGCCATCCCGACATTATAAATCAGGTACGTTTTATTGGATTGCATTATAACTTCGTAATTACCTGTTGATTCTGATTGTCATTGTTTGTTAGAATCTCTCCAGCTTTGGGCAACACCCGGTCGGTGCGCCTTTGGTGGACGCGTCGATTATATTAACTATAAATGCATGGGGAGGTATGGAACATGGTGACCGATTTGCAAAAGCAGACTTGTCAGGCGATTGTCAATATTTTCGAAACCGGCAAAATTGGTGGCGACTATGGTCAGGTGACACTGTTGAAGGGGGATTCCGGTCATCTGACCTATGGTCGTTCCCAGACCACCTTGGCCAGTGGCAATCTCTATCTGCTCATCAAAAGTTATTGCGATGCCCAACATGCCCTCCTGGCTGAGGCGATGCAACCCTACCTGGAACGGCTGGCCGACAAGGATCTCTCCCTGGACAATGACATGAACCTGCGGGGGCTGCTGAAAGAGGCCGGGGAGGATCCGGTGATGCATGGGGTGCAGGACGCCTTCTTCGATCGGGTCTACTGGGATGTGGCGGTGAAAAATGCCGCTTTCCTGGGGAGCAAACTGCCGTTGAGTTTGGCCATTGTCTATGACAGCCAAGTGCATGGCGCCTGGCCCATGATCCGGGATCGCACTCTGACCCGGTTCGGCATGCCGGAGGATTCCATCGCTCCCGACTACGAAGGAGAACGCATCTGGTTCACCAAATATGTTCAGACCCGTAAAGACTGGTTGACCAACCAGCCCAATACGCTGCTGCGCCGGACCGTCTATCGCATGAATGCCTTTCAGGCTCTGATCGACCAGGAGAAATGGACGCTGGATCTGCCGGTGACGGTTCGGGGTCTGGAGATCAATGCCGATGTCCTGGGGATGATACATCCGATTGTTCTGGCCTCGGCGGAGAATCATGCCAATACGCCACGCTTGTTGCGTCTGAAAAATCCCATGCTACAAGGGGCGGACGTGCAAAAACTGCAAAACCTTCTGCAGGCCAATGGCGTTACCGTCAAAAGGAATGGCGAGTTTGATCAGGCGACCGAGCAGGCGGTGAAGCAATTCCAGCAAGCTCATGCACTGAAAGTGGATGGTGTGGTGGGATCGCTCACCTGGGCGGCCCTGGGGGATTGAGGCTTCCGCTTCCGGCCCATGAACACCAAATAAAGCAGGGGGATCAGGAACAGGGTCAAGGCCGTGGAAAAGGCCAGACCCCAGACAATGGCGGTCGCCACCGGTCCCCAGAGCAGGGATTTGCCCACCAGTCCCATGGCCAGTGACAACAGCCCGACAATGGTGGTGATGGAGGTGATGAGGATGGGTATCACCCGGCGCCGGGCCGCGTAGACCATGGCGTGCAGGGGGCCCATCCCCTCCTGGCGACGGTCGTTGGCCGCGGCGATGAGCACAATGGCCGAGTTCACCGCAATGCCCGACAGGGCCACCACGCCATAAAGAGTGTACAGACTCAGCGGATGGCCGGTGATCAGCAGGCCGCAGACCACCCCCACAAAGGCCGTGATCACCGTGGTCAGAATCAGCAGAGGCTGGAAGTAACTGTTGAACTGGGTCCCCAGAATCAGATAGAGCAGTCCAAAACCGAACAGAAACAGCATCAGAATGGAATCCATGGCTTCATTGATGTCATCCAGGATACCGGTGAAGTCCAGATCCACCCCCGGATAGCGGGCCTGCACCTTGGCCCACTCCTTTTTCAGACGCTCATTGGCCGTTACCACGTCCAGGCGTTGACGGTCCAGTTCCGCTTCCACGGTGATGGCGCGCCGGAAGTTGTAATGATGGATCGTATCCACCCCCTGTCGGGTTTCGTGTCGGGTCAGGGTGCCCAGGGTGGCGGTGGCGTTGCCGGGCAGGGCGATGGGAAGGTTCAAGATCGCCTCCACACCGTGGGGATTGGCGGGTCGGGCCATGACCCGCACCTTGACCTGTTCCCCCTGATGCTGAAACGTGGCGGCAATCTCCCCATCGGCCAGCAGACGGGTCATGCGGGCGATCAAAGTCGCATCCACCCCGGCGCGGCGCAGGGCGTCCGCATCGGGACGCAACACCAGTTCACGGCTGCCCATGGCAAAGTTGTCGGTGATGTCGCTCACCTCCGGCATCCGGCCAAGAATCCCCTTGATGACGCCGGCGGCCTCGCGCAACTGTTCCAGGTCGTTGCCCCGCACCTTGACGCTGACCGGTTTGGTCACCGGCGGTCCCCCGGACATGGGCTGAAAGGTGATGGTATCGGCCCCCGGGGTGGCCAGAACCGCCTCCCGCATGCCGGCGATGATCTCCTTGACCGGACGATGGGCGCTGTTGTCCGGCACCAGACTGATCAGGATCTGTCCGTAGCGGTCGCCGAAGTAGGGGGCGGAGTCGGTGAGCATCTGGCCCGCAAAGGGGACCACGGCGCGGACTTCGTGGTCAAGAAGGCCAGCCCGGACCCGTTTTTCCACCTCCAGGGTGGTGGCCATGGTGCGATCCAGAGAGGAGCCGGCGGGCATCTGGATGTTGACGTAGAACAGGGGCATCGGATCCATGGCAAAGAAGTCCACCCGCAGCTTGCCCGAGACGACCACCCCCACGGAAAGGGCCGTGGCCAGCAGGGAGATCCCCAGGGAGAGTCGGGGCCAGCGCAGTACCTGCACCAGCAGACGGATATAGCCGATGCGGATGCGTTGCATCCATCGGGCCCGCCAGCGTTGCATCCGGGAGGGGGGGCGGTCGTTGTTCCAGCGCAGCGCGGCCACATGGGCCGGCAGCATCCAGAAAGCCTCCACCAGACTGATGAGCAACGCCAAAGAGACCACCATGGGAATCACCCGCATGAACTTGCCGAGAATTCCGGGCAGCAGCATCAGCGGCAGAAAGGCGGCCATGGTGGTCAAGGAGGAGGAGGCGACGGGAATGGCCACCTCTTTGAGTCCGTCCATGGCCGCGTCCATGGCTTTGGCCCCCCGGGCCAGACGCAACGAGATCGCCTCCACCACCACCACAGCGTCATCCACCAGCATGCCCAGGGCGATCACCACCCCCAGCAGGGCCATGACATTCAGGGTGTGACCATAGGCGTAGAGAATGATGAACACCCCCGCCAAAGCGAAAGGCACCCCCAGGCTCACCAGAATCGAGATGCGCAGACCCAGAAACAGCCAGGTGGTGAAAAACACCATGGCCAGTCCCATGATGGCGTTGCTCTCCATGATCGACAGGGCGTTTTTCACCATGGAGGTCTGATCGTCGGCCAGCAGCGCCTGAACCCCGGTCTGATCCTTCATGGCCTGGCGTTTTTCCAGATAGTTCCGAATCCGGCCTGTCAACTCCAGGGAGTTGACCCCGGGTCGTTTGGTCACGGTGAGCATCACCGCCGGTTTGCCCTGATAACGTACCGCGCGATCCGCTTTTTTCCGATCCCTGGCCACCTCGGCGATGCGGTTGAGTTGCAGCTCTCCTTCCCGGCCCGCCACGGGCCAGGAGGCCAACTCCGCCGGGTCCGCCGTGGTTCCCTGATAGCGCAACAGCCGGTTCCCCTGACCCATGGCCACGGAACCTCCCGCAAGATCCCGGAAGCGGGCGCTCACGGTATTGGCCACACGGGTGGGATCCACCCCCAGGGTGGCCAGTTGCACCGGATCGAAACGGACCTGGATCTCCGGATCCCGCAAGCCCAAAGAGATCACCGCATCCACTCCCTGGAGGCCTTCCAGATCCTTTTTGATGTGTCTGGCCTGTTGCCGGAGGGTTTCGTCATCCGCCTCTCCCACCACCACGGCCATGACTGTGGGCCAGCCGTTGGCGCTGGTGATCTCCAGGATCACCGGGTCTTGGGCTTCGGTGGGGAGTTCCCGTTGTTTGTTGCTGATCTCCCGGCGCAGATCGGCGATCCGTTTGTCATAGGTGTGTTCATCGATCTCGTTGAAACGGACCAGCATGTTGGAGGTGGCGTCGCTGCTGCTGGACATGACGAAACGGACATCCGGAATGTTCTGCAGGGCCTCTTCCAGAGGATCGGTGATCAGTTTTTCCACATCCTCGGCTGCAGCGCCGGGGAGCAGGGTGACGATGCTGATCCAGTTGAAGTTCATGTCCGGATCCTGTTGTCTGGGCAGCATGCCATAGGCCATGGCCCCCAGCACCAGCACCAGACAGAAGGCCAGATTGGCCAGAACGTGATTGCCCAACACCAGACGGATCATAAAAATTTCCTTGCAACCGTGCCCTCTTTGAAGAGGTAAACTTGTAAAAAAAAAGCGGGGGCCTGGGGGATTCCTCCCCCAGGGTTTTGACTTTGATTTTGGCGCGCTTTGAATCGCTCCCATTTCGGGATGTTGAATGTCAGACCCGGCGGCAATGCGGGACGCACGGCTGAAAAGGCGCCGCCTTGCGGCCTGCCGGGCGCGCCAAGGGAATTGCTTTGGCAATTCCCTTTTGAAAAGCGCGCCAAAAGCAAAGTCCCAAGGGCTTTGCCCTTGGATCCCCCACCAGGGGGATAATCCTCCTGGACCCCTATTAAAAACTGCGCATCCCAAAATGGTTGCGGTTTGCCGGGCCTGTAGAGGACTCTCACCTCCAAGTGTGTGCCCCTTGCCCCCTATCGGCAAAACAGCTCTCAAGGAGCCTTTCCACCCGTTTCGATCACCCACTCGGGCCGGGCAATCAGATCCCCCTCGCCCTCCACCGGCACCGCCACCTGACCCGTACGCACGATGATCCATTCGGGACGGGCCACATCCTGCCAGAAGGCGTCCGACGGCACCCGGATCTGCCACTCCACCCGGGCCGGACCTTTGGAGGAGACGACCTCCGCCGTACCTTCCGGCCCTTCCACCCCCTCCTCCAGCAAACCGGGAATCTCCCCCCGCTCCCAGGCGGCCAGCCGAAGCGCAATCCGACCTTCCAGCAGTTCCACCGCCAGAGTCTCCTCCGCCTCGGGCAGAGGATCGGCCCCCAAGGCGACAAACAAAGCCGCGGTGGCGTTGCGCAACTCCGCATGAGCCACATCCCGCCGGGTCTCGGAAGTGAGCCGCTCCGCCTCCCGCTGGATCAACTCCAGCTCGGTCATGGAGGCGGCCTGACGACCAGCCGAGGCGTGCTGGAAAATCCGGTCATTCACCTCGCTCAAGGCCCGGGCCGTGACAAACTCCTCCATCGACTGACTCAAACGCCGATAGCCCACCTGCACCTGAGCCAGAACGCTCATGCTCAACGCACGGCGCAACCACGCCTGATGCTCCTCCTGGGTACGGGACAAGGCGATCTGGGAAGGCCCGGAAATGACGTTCAAAAGGTTCCAGACCAGCTTGATCCCGGACTCGGCCCAGATGTGATTCCGATAGGCATTGCCGCTGTTGAACTCCCGGGCGCTCTTGAACTCGATGCCCGGCAGCAGCCGCAACATCTCCTTGCGGGTCTCCAGCTCCTGAATGCGCACCTGATAATCCTTTTCCCGCAACTCGGGCCGCTGGGACAACGCCAGCCGCTCCAGCCGGACCAGGGGCGGAAAACGTTCCAGATCCATGGGCGCGGTCTCTCCGGGAGAGGTCAGTTCCAAAGGAGCTCCGGGATTGACATGAATCAGCTCCGCCAGAGTCACCCGGGCGCCGGAGAGTCCACGCCAGCTCTCCTGCAACTGCTGCCAGGTCTTGAGCATCCCCTTTTGATAGTCCAAAACCTGCATGGGAGGTTGCAGCCGTTGCTGTTCGGCCTCACGGGCATTGCGCAACGCGCCCCGCACCCGGGCCAGCAGAGGATCCATGCGGGACTGCAACCGCTGGGCCGCCCAGGCGCGCCAATAGGCGGTCTGCACATCCTGCAGCAGTTGATGAATCGCCTTGCGACGCAACTCCCGGGCGATCAACACCCGATCCGCCTGCTGCCGGGCATGCAGAAAACTCACCCCGAAATCCAACACGTTCCAGGCCACGGAAAGGGCATGGGTGTTTTCGTACAGATCCAGGGTATCGGTGGTGGGACGATCCCGGGCCTCGTAACCAGCCGAAACGGCCAGAGAGGGCAACTGACGAAACGAGGCCACCTCGGTCAGACCCTGGGCCATGGTCACCTCCATGGCCTTGACCCGGGTGGCCAGATGATAACGCACGGCCCGGGCCATGGCGGTCTCCAGGGTCAACGGTCCCTGCGCCAAAGGGGCGCCATCGGCAAAGATCGCCTCCCGGTCCAGACGGACACGACGTTCCCGCTCACCGGGGGTCAACGGTTCGGGCACGGCCACGCATCCCCCCAGACAGGCCATGGCCGAGCCGATCAGGATGATCCGATTCAAGACACTCATGATGAAACCAGATTGCGCTGCATGTTTCCGCCTTGCGGAGCTGGACGACCCTTGGACATGCTCTCCGGCAAGGGGATTGCACTCCGGGTGCCATGTTTTTTTACAAAGTGAAAAAAAATCACACGACACCCGGGAATTTTTCTGCTGAAATCATATTGAAAAGGAAAGAAAAATACCTCACGATAATCTGGCCCGAGCCTTGCAAAAAACATGACTGAAGCCCGTTCAAACAAGGCCTGATTTTTCAACCTCTTGAAAAAAGGATTCGCCATGCGCCACGATACGGATCACCTCTCCCGTCTGCTCCTGATGAGCCTGGCCGCCATGGGAAGCTGGTGCGCGTTCACGACATCCGCGCAAGCGGAAGCGGAAGCGCTGATTGTCTACAAGGCCGCGGGTGTCACTCTGACACCGGGTCAAACAATCAACGGTACCCAACCCTTGCGTCTGACCGCGGGTCAGAGCGTGGAACTGATCGGCGCCAATGGCCGGATCATCAAGCTCAAGGGGCCCCACGATCAGCCCCCGGCCCCGGATGGCGCGGACAAGGGGGAGAAACTCGCCGCAGCCCTCAAGGCCATGGTCTCCGGCAATGCCGCGGATCCAAACCACATGGGAGTGACCCGCTCGGCGGACGAGGCGCTCAAGAACGGCGGCAAGGGGTGGCTGCCCGAACCCTGGGTGATCAACGTGACGGTTTCCGGCAAGCACTGTCAGCGGGCCGGGGAACCGCTGATCTTCTGGCGTCCGGACAAGGAAAAAGAGTCGGAAATCCGCCTGGCCACCCTGGGAAACACCTGGAAGGCCACCACCCGCTGGCCCGCGGGCAAGGAGAAACTGGCCCCGCCTGCCACCATGCCGGTAAAGGAGGATGCGGTCTACCAGATCACCCTGGACAACGCCAAAACCGACCTGACCTTGAACCTGATTCCGGAAAACGTCACCGCACCTCCGGTTCTGGCCGCCTGGATGAAGGAGAGCGGTTGTCACGCCCAATCCCTGGCGCTGCTGCGCACCCTCCCGTGAACGGATGCCGCCCCGAAGCGGAGAAGCTCTGAATGCGCATCCGCAAGGGACCGAAAAATGCGCTCGTTCTGACGCTTCTTGTCACACTGGCGACACTGGCCGGATGGCTGGGTGTGGAAGATGTGGGGATTCTGCGCATCGTCGAGCAGTGGGTGGGGGATCTGCGGGTGGCCAGGCTGCAACCCGCCGAGCCTCAACACGGGGAGATCATCGTGGTGGCGATCACCGAGGAGACCCTGGAACGGTTTCCCTATCGGGCTCCCATCGACCGGCAGTTCCTGAGCGACCTGCTGCAAGAACTGCAGGCCCGTGGCGCCCGCGCCATCCTTCTGGACATCCTGCTGGACCAGCCCACGGAACCGGACAAGGATCAGGCGTTGCGCACCACCCTGCGGCGGATGACCATTCCCATGGTGGTGAGCTACATTCATGGCGAGCACTATCTCACCCCTTTGCAGTCGGCCTTTCTGGATGATTTCGTCCCCCCCGAACAGCGGGGTCTGGCCAATCTGATCAAGGATCACTTCGACAACGCCGTGCGCTGGATCTTTCCGGGCAAGGAAGTACCGGGTCAGGGGCGGCTGTTGGGAGTGGCGGGTCTGCTGGTCTTCCATCTGGGGATCACCCCCCCCCAGCAGATGATTCCCATGATCTGGCATGGCCGTCCGGACCCGACAACCGAACCCTTCACCAGTTATCCGGCCCATCTGGTGCCCCTGCTGCCCAAAGCGTGGTTTGCCGACAAGATCATTCTGGTGGGCGCGGATCTGTCGCTTACCGACCGGCACCGCACCCCGTTTTCGACCTTTGCCGACGCCTCCAGGGGGTTGGACCATTCCGGCACCACCGGTGTTGTGGTGCATGCCCACGCGGTGGCCCAACTGCTGGCAGGCCGGACCTCCCCGGAACCAGGCCATATCAGCCGGATTCTGCTGCTGACCACCGCGCTGCTGGGAATGGCATGGAGGGCCATTCCATTGAATCTGGCCTTCCGGCTGATGCTGGCCATGGTGGCCCTGTTGATCTTCTGGGTGGCTGGTTTTGAACTGTATCATCTGGGCGGACCGTTGCTCCCCCTGCTGGGCCCCACCCTGACCTTTACCCTGGCCTTGACCGCCGGAGAGATCTATCTTGGCCGGGAGGAACGGGAACAGCGCAAATTCATCAAGAACGCCTTCAGCCGTTATCTCTCTCCGGCGGTGGTGGAGCAACTGCTGAACGATCAGGAGTCGTTGCGACTGGGCGGGGAGCGGCGGGAAATGACCTTTCTGTTCACCGACATTGCCGAGTTCACCGCCTTTTCCGAAGCCATGGAGGCCACGGAGTTGACCCATCTGCTCAACCGTTATCTGGACGGGGTGTGCCAGGTGATCTTGCGGCATGAGGGCACGGTGATCAACTTCGTGGGGGATGCGGTCTTCGCCCTGTTCGGCGCTCCGGCCCATCAGGAGGATCATCCGGCCCGGGCCATGGCCTGCGCTCTGGAACTCGACGCCTTTGCCGAAGGGTTCCGACTGGCGGCGGAGCAACAGGGCATCCCTTTCGGCATGACCCGCATCGGAGTGCATACCGGATATGCCGCCATCGGCAACATGGGTTCCGAGGTGCGGTTTCAGTACACCTCTTTGGGAGACGCGGTGAACACGGCAGCCCGATTGGAGAGTTTCAACAAATTCACCGGAGGACGGATCGCCATTTCCGCCGCCACCGCCACCCGGGCCCCGCACCTGCCCACCCGTCCGGTGGCGGAGGTGTTGTTGAAAGGCAAATCCCAAACCATTCAGGTGCTGGAGCCCCTGACCGCGGCCCAGGGGGACGCCTGGCCGATCACCCGCTACCGGGAGGCCTACGACGGGCTGCTGGCCAGCGAACTGGATGCTGCGACGGTCATTTTCCAGCAGTTGGCCAGCGCCGATCCCCCGGATCCGCTGGCCCTTTTTCACTTGAACCGCATCCGTTCCGGCGCCCGGGATGCGACGGTGCGCATGGAGACGAAGTGAAGCGCACAGCACCAGTAAACTTTTGAAAAAAAAGCGGGGGTCTGGGGGATTCCTCCCCCAGGGTTTTGACTTTGCTTTTGACTTTGCCTTTGACGCGCTTTAAACTACAACCATTTCGGGACGTTGAATTTCAGACCCGGCGGCAATGCGGGACGCACGGCTGAAAAGGCGCCGCTTTGCGGCCTGCCGGGCGCGCCCG
>JADGAB010000091.1 GCA_015232245.1 Magnetococcales bacterium
CAAAGGCTTAAAGTCCCAAGGGCTTCGCCCCTGGACCCCACCAGGGGGATAATCCCCCTGGACCCCTATCAATAAAATCACTCATCCCGAAATGGGTACGGTTTCAACGACCGTTCAAAAGATTGGCCGGTGAATACTGATCGGTCAACAGACGGGTATCGGCAGGCCAACTCGCGCCGGTGGCAAACAACGGCAAAAGCCACGCCTGCCCGGTCCCGAAGCGTTGCAGGCGGGACTCCAGCAACTCGGCGTTGCGCTGGACCGTCCCCATGTCCGGCAATTGACCGTCCCGTTTGGCCAGAATCACCCGATTGTAAATCTTCAGGTGGTAATAATTCCCGAATACCGCCCCATAGGTGGCGGATTCGGCGTCATACAGACGCCCGGAGGAGAAGGTGTTGGCTGCCAGCACCCCGCCAGGTTCCAATAATCCTTTGATTTCCTGCAAGAATTCCCTGGTAGTCATGTGCTCCGGCACGGAGATGTGATCAAAGGCATCCAGAATCACCAGATCGTATTTCCGCTTCTGGCGCAGCAGATGCTTGACAAAGACCCGGCCATCTTCCGCAAAAACATGAGTATTCTTTCCTGGCACAAACGCGAAATATTTCTGGGCCACCCGGATCACCGCCGGATCGATCTCCACCGAGTCGATCAGGATCTCCGGATAGATCTTCTGCAAGGTATCGGTCACGGTTCCGCCACCCAGACCGATCACCAGGATGCTGGTCGGGTTGGGCTGGAGATAGAGTCCGCCCAACAGCATCTTGGGTGGATTGAACACCATGGCGTCCGGATTTTTCATGTCCATGCAGCTCTGGCGTCCGGTGTCATGGGTGCCGAACTTCATGCAGCGCAGCCCTTTGTCCTCATAGACCAGGACGTTGCGATAGAGGGATTTCTCCTGGGCGATGACCACCTGCGCCGCTCCGGCGGCAGGCGGCAGAGCGCAGAGCGCCCCCAGCAGCCAAAGCAGTTCACGACGCATGCTGGTCTCCCCGGGATCCTCCCACCACCAGAGCCAGGAGGGCGACCAGGATGGAGATCAGCATCATGCCATAGAAGAGTTGATCCAGTTCGAAGATCAGCACCAGATAAAAGGAGGTCAGCAAAGTACCGGCGGCGCTGCCGAAGGTGGAGATGAAAAACACCATGCCCGCCACCTTGCCCGAGGTGCCCAGTCCCTCGATCAACAGGCGGATCGCATAGGGGGAGATGGCGCCGGAAATGGTGATGGGCAGGAAAAACAGGACCACGGAGGACAACAACGCCCCGTAGCGGGGATCCGGAACCGCGTCGAAGACCCGCTCCAGAATCAGGCTGGAGGAGGAGGCGCAAGGGACCGCGGCCAGGGTGGCGACCAGCAGGATGGTTCCCAGCTTGCGCAGACTGGGTTGACGGGCGGAAATGTTGCCCCCCACCAGGTAGCCAATGGAAAGCGAGAGCATGAACAGGGTGATGATCGCCCCCCAGACATAGATGCCTGTGCCGAAAAAGGGGGCCAGGGTGCGTCCGCCGAGCAGTTCAAGGCCCATGACGAAATAACCGGACCACCCTGTAATCAGATAGATCACCAATTTTTGTATAGTCATGGGAAAGATGCCAATCTGGCCTGCGGCCTGGGATGGCTTCTGCAGCCGCAAGGCTGGGAAGTCTTTGAGGGGATAGGGAACGGGAAAGGGTGTCGGCTTTCATGGGCAGGAAAACCATCTCCTGCGCCGCCTTGACCTTTTTCAAGTGGCGGACAAAATCATGCGGGAACCGGGGTCCAAATGCAAGGTCTGTTCAGCGTGAGGTCTGGATCAAACCGCGCCCATTCCGGGATTACTGACAGGGGTCCCCGGACCCCTATCCGTAAAACAACGCATCCCGAAATGGTTGCGGCTTAAATGCGCGGCATATAAACCGCGTGAATCTGCCCGCGATAGAGATTGGTCAGGTTCTCGATCACCTCCGGCGCAGGCTCGACCCCCACCACGCTCTCCTTGGATTCCCGCCAGGCCAGCAGCGCCAGAGAATGGGCGCAGGCATCCACCAAAGAAGGATCCTCCGCCAACATCCCGGCCAGGGAGCGACGATCGAACTCGTAGATCAGCACCGCGGTTTCCGCCACCGCCGTGGCCACCTGGGGTTGACTGCAGAACAGGGAACGCAACCCGAAAGCCTCGGTGGCGATGAACCGCTCGTTGACCAGACGGGTGGCATCCCGGTCGGTCATGGTGCGCTTGACCATCCCCTCACCCACCAGGAAAAGGGAATCCCGCCGTTCCCCCGCATTGACGATGACCGCCCCGGGTTGAAAATAACGCTCGATCATGCTTTCCGCGATCCGCTTGCATACCGGGGCCGGCAGCAGACGGAAAACACGACACTGCTGCACCAGACGCAAGGTATCCAAAGAGCGGTTGGCAATGGGTACCCGACCCTGGGAGTGAATGACCTCGGACTTGGGAAAGGAGACGGTAATGCCAGCGTCACGCATGCATTGCAGGATGCTCTTGATCACCGCGTGATCGGCCTTCCAGCGATCCCCATAGTTGGAAATGATGAAAGTCACCAGATAGACCACCCCGTCCCGTTCGATCCGGATCGCGGTGACACTGGGCGAGCCCACATACGTCACCCCGACCGCGCCCAGAACCGCGGCATAAAGGATCCGTTCCGCGCTGTCCACCGAGGTGTCAAAATCCACCACCACCTCGATGTTGCGCCGCGCCCGGGCATCCGGAGTGGTGAAATTGACGATCACCGCATTGGCCAGGCTTAAGTTGGGAATGATCAGGGTCTCTTCGTTGCGGGTCATCAGATAGGTGGCGCGCCAGGTGATCTTTTCCACCTTGCCGCCCCACTTGTCGTTGATGCGCACGCTGTCCCCGGGCTTGAGGGGTTTTTCGATGTTGAGCAGAATCCCCGTGAAGGCCGACAGCAACATGTCCCGCAGCGCCAGACCGATCACCATGACCGAAGCGCCCCCGGTGGCCACCAGGGCAGTGATGTCCCGCTTGAAGACCATGGAGAAGATAATGCAGATACCGATGAAGAAGATCAGCGCACCGGTCAGGTCAAGCACCAGTTGGGGCAGGGATTTCCCGGTCTTTCTCGGGATCATGCCATCGAGAATCTCGTGCCGGACGACACGGGTGACCATCATGGTCAGCACCAGACCAAAGGCGCCGGTGATGTATTGCTCCAAAATCTGCTGGGACATGCCGGAAACAAAAGCCAACGGTCTGGTGAACAGATCGTCGAGCATCACCGCCAGGCCGAGAATGATTCCCATGACCGACAATCGGCCATAATTCTGCCAATATTCATTCATGACAAGGTACCCTTCAGGCGGTGACCGGGAAGCGGAGGAGGAAACCGGGTTCAGAGGTCGCGATTTCGAGACGGCCACCATAGAATTCCAGAATGACCCGGGACAACACCACGGCGATCAGGGAGGCGGTGTTGCTTCCCTCCTGGGGCGTGTTGTTGCCGATACGGTTCAGGAACTGCCGGGATTCGTCGATCAGGGCCTCGTTGGGCGCTCCGGCGGCGGCAAAGGCCGAACCGGTGATGGCCAGGGTCAGCCAACCCGCTTCCCGGTCATACTGGCCCGCAATGGTGATTTTGCCCCGTCCCCCCAGGTGGGCGGCATAGCCCACCAGTCCGGCAATGGCCCGTCGCAGCAGTCCGGCATCGGCCCGGACCTTGGGCAGGTCTGCCGTCACCGCGGAGACGATGGTCAACTGAGGCAGACGGCGGTAACTGGCCAGGTCTTCGTCCAACACCCGGGCGGCCACCTCCGCCACCGACACCAGGGGATTCTCCTCCTTGACCAGTTGCTGGCGGAACAACTCCAACTGCTGATAGTCCCCGACCAGCCGACTTAGACGGGCGGTTTTGTCCATGGCAAAGGAGAAGCGCTCCTGCAACACCTGACGCTGGGCCGGATCGGGCAACTCACCCCGGGCCACGGTCTCGACCGCAGGCAGCAAGGCATGCAACTGTCCGCTGACCGACATCAAAGGCTCGTTCAAGGCGGTCACCAGATTGGTGAAGAAGCCCCGCTTGATGACATCCACCTCCCGGAGCTTGGCCATGGCGGCATCACAAGCCACGGCCCGGTCCTCCAGTTCCTTTTTCTGCCGGCTCATGACTCCGAAAAAGCCGGAGCGCATCTTGCCCAATTGCAGATAACCGACGCTGCCTCCCACGGCGATGAACAGGAACAGCAGCACCGACTTGATGAGCACCGACTGAAGGATATCCGCGAAGGTCTCCGTCAGATCCAGCAGGGTGGAGATGACGATGGTCGGCACCCCGGAGAAATTGACCACTGGAAAATTTTTGACAAAGACGGTCTTCTTGCCGGACTTGCTGAGTGTGGAGTCCTTGGCCCGGGAATCGAACTCCGTCGCGCGCACCATCTCCCCGGTGGAGGGATCGGAATAGATGAAGAAGACATCGCTGCCCTTCACGGCGTCATTCTTGGCATCCATCGGTCTTTCCACCCGGTCGGAGACCTCTTTCATCAGGCCGATGGACCATTTCAGACCGGTGGCTGTGCTGGCGCGCTCCAGGGGAATGTTGAAATCGCTGGCGAATTCAAGCACACCCACCAGTTTATCCTCGTGCGTCACCGGGGTGATGGCCCGCACCGCGATGTTGCCTCCCAGACCGGTCTCCACCGCGAGAATCTTCTGCTTGCGCTCATGGGCGGCCACGATGGACTTGCGGAACTTGCTCAAATCCTGGCCAAAATCTTTCGGCGCGCCGGCCCGGTAGAAGATGGTCGCCGGGGCATGCCAAAAATTGAGCTGGGTCACGCCGTGTTCCTTGCGCAACGTCTCAAAGAAGGGCTCGATGCGGGTGACCAGCGCCTCCCGATCCTTTTTGGCGAACGCCTCCACCGTGACCCGGCTTTGCAGCATCACCTCGGAGGCGATATTCATGGCCCGGAAGCGGCCCTGCAGCAGATCCCGGAAAACGGTTTCGAACTGCCCGGCGTTGGCGTTGGTGGTTTTAAGCACCGCTCCGGTACCCGAGGCGTATTCATTGATGCCATAAAACCCCGCCACGCCTGCCGCCAGCAGGACAATGAGCAGCATGACCCAGCCGTTACTGGTTTCGGATGATTGGTTGGCGCCTTTGTTCTTCTGTTCCGTGGTCATCATTTCTGTCCCTTCGGCAAAGAAAAATGCAAATTACTGCTGACTTGCAACAATTGGTTCAATTATACAGCTTAATGGATTCATTTATCGGAAAGAAGGAAAAAACAGAATCCCCCGAAAGATCAGGATTTGATGATATGGACGATCCTCCGGTCTGACCGGAAAGCTGACAGCTTTACTGGAGGGAATACACCTAAAACCGTCGCGACTACGGTTCCAGCAACTGTTCCCGGAAGAGATCCAGCCAAGCCGGGGGTCGGCCCGAATCGGTGGGGGGTTTGCTCTGGGAGGGGCTGTTTTTTTTGCCCTCTTCCATCGGGACCGGACAGCGCCCCAGGGGGAGGTCCGGAGGGGTGGCGACCCGGGCCACATCCCCGACACGCCGGAACTCCAGACGCACTTCCACCCGGCGACTCTCCTCCGGGCTGGACTTGATGGCCGTGACCGAGGCCCCGTCGATGATCAACAACTCCTGCAACCGCCGCAGCTTCTCCGGAGGCAGATCCACGGTAAGCAGCGCGCACAACACCGACTGGGCACGTTTCAGGCTCAGATCCACATTATAGAGATAACTGCCCGCCGCGTCGGTATATCCTTCAATATGCACCCGCTCCATCCAGCGTTCTCCCGCCGCCCCGGCGCGCACCTCCAGCAGCACCGGCACAAAGGCCCGCAAAACCTCCACCGCCTCGGGAGTCAGTTGATAACTGTTGAAGGCAAAACGGGCCTTGTCGCCAAAATTGATGGAGTGATCGTCGTGATTGACCCGCAAATCCAGGCCCGACTCCTCGGCCATCAGATCGAGCTGGGTCAGAATCATGCGAATATCACCGGCGCGCTGCCGCTTCTCCATCATGGGACGGGAGGCGATGGCCACCATGGAGATGCTCATGACCACCAGAAACAGCATCACCAAAGCGGTCATGAGATCCGCGTAGCTGATCCAGAACGGATTTCCCGGCCCCTCATCCCCTCCTCCGGACCCTCCGCGACGCACCCAGCGGATCATTTGCCAAAATCTCCCGTCAGCGAAGCGGCTCTCTGGAACGCCTCCAAGGCCCGGCGGAAACCCTCCCCGGCCACCTCCAGCAGCGCCCCCGACCAGCCGGCCCACAGAGGAACCACCGCCTCTTCCGGCCACTCGGACAACAAGCGCGCCCCAAGCCGCCCCTGGGCATCCATCTCCAGCCACCCCTCGCAGGCGACGACCAGCGCATCGACCCGTTGCCGGTACTCCAGCAGACGCCGCTCGGCCACCCAGCCGGCAAACAGCGCGAGTCCCTGCGCCAGTGCCGCCGCCTGGGCCCCGATCCCGGCCACGCTTGCCAGATCAAGGGACTCTTCGCCCCCTTTTCCGCCCATCTCGCTCAAGGGTTTGTGCAGACGACGCAAAAGCTCCCGGGCCATCCCCTCGGCAGGCATGGCCAACCGCTCCCGCAGCGCCGGATCCACCTCCACGGCAACGCTCTTCAACCCCTCCTCGCTGGCCAGCCAAATGGCAAAGCCGATATAAAGCCGGGTGAATCGCAACGAACGCACGACCGCCACCGCCTGATCCAAAGCGCTCTCCAGTTCCTGTTCCGCCCGTGCCGACAGCTCGGCCAGACGGGGCTGATCCGGAAAACGGACCCGCATCCGCGCCAGCCTCTCCCGCGCCAGACCGGCCCCCGCACAGGCCGGGGAGAACTCTCCGGAGAGCCAGAGCAACTCGTTTTCCATATCCCGCCGCATGGTTTCCGGCAGCCACTCCCCGAACCACGCCACCAGACGCTGCAACCCCCGCACCGCCTCCAACCCGTTCAGCACCGCCTGTCGGCGCCCATCTCCCGCGCCGTAAAGCAAAACCGGCAACTGGCCGCGCAGCCACTCCAGATGCGCCCCCCCTGTCCGGCACAACACCAGACCGATCCGCTCCCCGGCAGAGGCCTCACCCGGCACCATGGGCCCAGGCTGCAAAACGCCCGGATCCAGACGCAGCCAGACCCGTTCCGCCGGGCTCAAAGGTTCCAGAAAGGCCCCGCAATGCCGGGCCACGGCCAGCACGGTCTGCAAAAACCGAATGGGATCCCCGCCGGAGCGCTCCAACAGAACTTCGTGAAACCCCTCCTCCGTCTCTCCCCCGGACAGGCCACCCTGAAACTGACGAACCGTGATCCGCGCCCCGTCCGGATACTCCAGACGCCAGCGCTCCTCACGCAAATCCAGGGCGAACCGGCACTCCAGATTCCGGCCCCGCACCCCATCCAGCAGAGGTTCCGGGAGCTGTTTCTTCAAATCGCTCCACTCCGGCGCCTCTCCGCTGCCGCACTCCCACTCCCGCGACACCGGACTGCCCTCCCGACTCCAGGTGGCGCACCCGGTCCATTTCGCCCCATGGCGGGTGGCGACCAGCAACACCCCCTTGCGCCGCAGCCTGCCATCTTCGGTATCGTAAGCCTGCTCCCGGCTCTCCACCAGCCGGGACTTCCCCGCCACCGCCGCACGCAATACCGGATGATCGGACAGAGAAAATTCCCGCCCCTCCAGCCCCACCCGCAAGCGTACGCTCTCGAAGGTCATGCAGTCTCCCCAATCCCCCATCTACTTGACACGCAGACGCCGCCGCAGCGAATCCAGCCGCTCCCCCAGCATCTCGATGAAAACACTCTGTTCCCGACCCAGACTGGTCACCACCCCTTCGAGGAGTTGTCCCAACTCGGTAAGATGCTCCTCCACATGACGGGAGGACTCCTCGTTCTTGTGGAACAGGCCATCCCGCAACTGTTCCAGATCCCGTTCCAGCCCCCGGCCCAACTGGTCGATGACCCCGATGACCCCTTGATGGCGCTCGTCGAAGTGGCTCTGCACCTCCTGAAGCCGCCGGGCCAGCAACCTGTTCTCCTCCACCGTGGAACGGGAAGCCTCGCTTACCCATGCCTGCAGGGATGCCTCCATGGCCTTCTGTTCCGCCACCAGACGCTTGCGCATCTCGGCCAACTCCTGGGCCACCCCTCCGAAAGCAGACTCCATCCGCTCGGAGATGACAGTCACCACCTCCTGGGCCGTCTCCTCCCGGGAACGCAGCATCTCCTCGCCGGAGGCCCGCAGATGGGTGGTCAGTTGCCGGGCGGTTTCGTCCAGCTCTCCCAGCACCGCCAGCTTGACCCCCTCCGCCTGTTCCGCGGTCTGGCTCAGCAGACGCTCCATGAGAGCCGACTCCCGATCCCCGTCCAACTGGGAGCGTTCGTCCGCCAGAGTGACCAGGGCGCTCTTGAACTCCTCGGAGACCCCCTGCATCAGGGATTTGAGCTTCTCCTCCCCCCCGACCCCATTGGCCAGCAGCCACTCCCGGGTCTGCACCGACACATGACCGGCGGACTCCCGGATCTGCCGCCGCATCCGCTCCATCTCCCGGCCCATTTCGCCAAACAGCAGCGCCATCCCCTCCTCGCCGGAGGTGGCCGCCCGTTCGACTTTCTGCACAAGCTCATGCAACGTGCCATCCATGGCCGCGCTCACCTGGACAATGCGCTCCGACACCTCCGCCAACCCCTCCCGCCAGCCCCCCTGCATGGCCTCCAGACGCCGCGCCACCCCTTCGAGAAGACGCATCATCCCCGCCTCGTCGATGCGCACCGCCTCCACAGCCGCCACCCCGGCATCCACCCGGGCCAGCAGTTCTCCATGGGTGGCGCGCATGCGCTCGGTCAATCGGGCATGCCGGGCTTCAGCCGCCGTCGAGTTCTCCATGACCAACTCCCGCAACCAGCCGGAAACCACGGCGCTGGCCGGAATGCGACCAGTCAACTCCGTCACCCCCTGACGCAGACGCATGACCGCCTCCATGGCCTGCTCCCGATGGAGCCGGGTCTCCTCGCCACCGGCATCGATCCGGCTGACCACCCCCCGCAACAACCCGATCCCCTCTTCCATGCGCCGGACTCCCTCGGCATGCCGCTCCGCCGCCACTGCCTGATCCGCGTTCTGCTGCCGGATCTGCCGCTCCAGACCGGACGCCAGATCGGTCAAACGGGCGCCCACTCCGGTCGCGGCCTCGTGACGCGCCTGGAGTTCCTCTTCCATAAGCGCCAGTTGCCGGTCCAGCCGAACGCCCAAAGAGTCGATCCCTGCCAGGAAATCCCGCAATCCCTGCTGGCGGATGCCGGTGGCAGCACTCAATACCCCCGTCTGCTGCTCCAGACGACCGTCCACACGCTCCAATCCCGCCGCAACCGCCGCCAGACCATCCCGACCCGCGACAGACTCCTCCCGGACCAACGCCAACTGCTCCACCAGACGACCATCCACACGCTCCAATCCCGCCGCAACCGCCGCCAGATCGGACCTGCGGGAAACGGTCTCATCCTGAAGCAGAGCGGTCTGCTGCTCCATGCCCCGCCCCAAAGCGGTCAGACCCGCCAACAGGGTAGTCATCCCCTCCTGACGCGCCTGGGACTCCTCCCCCAACTCCCTGGTCTGCCGCTCCAGATGCTGTTCCAGACGCTCCCCGAGGCTCACCAGTCGGGCCCCCCGCTCCCGGGCATCCTCCCGCCGCACCCGGGCATCCTCTTCCAGAATCCCGGAGAGATGATCCACATGATCCCCCAACCGCTCCCCGAGCCACTCCATGCGGGCCGAAAAACTCTCCAGCTCCCCGCCACGCACCGGGGCTTCCCGGTCATGGCTGACCAACTGGCGCTCCAGCACCTCTCCGAGACGCTCCCCCAGACCATCCAGACGACTTTCCAGACGGGCCACATACCCCTCGGCCTGACCATCCCGCGCCTGCAACCGGGCATCCAGAGTCTCCAGACGACTCTCAAGGCGCTGCCGGGACTCCTGCTGCCGGGTCGCCAAAGCGGACTGGACCTCCAACTGACGGGTCAAAAGCCCTTCCACTCCCCGGGCGAATCCGCTCAGACTGGCCACCAGGGCACGCATCTCCTCCCGCTGCGTGTGCTCCCGGGCCGACCAGGCGTCGGATACCCGGTCGATGGTGGCCATCATGCCGCTCAAACCCAACGAAATCGCCGTGGTGGCCTCTTCCCGTTCCGCCCGGTCCCGGGAGAGCAACGGCTCCAGACGGGCCAACGCCCCCACGATCCGCTCCACCGGTTCATCCCAGGGAGCCGGGGCGGCGGAACGCAGCGCCGACTCCTCCGCCAACCCGCCTCCCGAGCCGAATTGGCTGTTCAACATCCCCTGAAAGGCGGTCACCTGGGCATAACGCCAGTGCAGCAGAAATTTTTCGACCACCGTGACCAGAATGGCCGTGACAATGGCGAAAAAGGAGGCGGAAAAGGCGGTGGAGACCCCCATGAAAAGCCCTTGCAGCTCCCGGGTCACCTGATCGGCCCCCACCGCCGGATCGAAGCCGGTCAACCCCATGAGAATGCCGGCAAAGGTGCTGACAATGCCCGATCCGGTCAGAATCCCCGGCAGATGACGGAAAAACTCCACCCGCATGGGGAGATCCACCAGGACGTGATGGCTGAACACCATTTCCGGAGGCTGGGTGGCCAGATGGCGCCTGCGGGTCGCACCCGTCTGCGGATCCAGAAACGCATCCTCCTTCAAGGATCGGGCGAACTCCCGCCACAGACGGGTCATGCGGGGATAGATGAACCAGCGCCAGGCGTCCGGGGCAACGGCGCGGGGATCTTCCAACTGACGCGCCCGACGGCGCAGGGAACGGGAGACCCATCCCAGCCGCGCGGCGTCAAACAGGGCCTGGGCAACGTATCCGGCGACAAACAGAAACAGAAAACCGGCCAGCACCCCGGCCAGGGTGACGATGATGGCGTTGTCCCCCTGACGCTGCAAAGGGATGCTCAGGAATGAAGGCAGGGAGACCCAACGGGAGAGGGAGACCACCTCCAGATTCCGGGCCACAAAGGTGCCGAGAGCAACCGCTCCGCCGGCCAGCACGACTCCCCACAGCAATGCCACCAGTGCCGAAAAAAATCCTCCCAAACCCCCGTCGCGCCTGGCCATGTTTTCAAGCGCCCGTGATTTCGCCGATCTGATCCCAATACTCCGGCGGCAGTTCCGTGGCCAGTTTCAAGGCCCCTTCCGCCCCCGCGAACTCCGGATCATCCACCTGAGTCACCTTCACCTCCCCGAAATCCCGCAGACTGGTTTCGATCATC
>JADGAB010000092.1 GCA_015232245.1 Magnetococcales bacterium
AGAAATGAACAGGAATTCATCCTGCGACATCTGAAAGCAATTCTTGCGCCAGCCAGTTGTCACAGAGAGGCGTTACGAGGTCTTCTCTTCTTCAGCCTGGGATTTGTTCAGGTTGCCGGTTCCCGCTCGATCCGTTGGCGCAGAATGCTGATATTGCGACGGATTTTCTCTTTATTGACTCCGGCGATGTAGCCGTGGTGGGTCAAAGTGACCCGGCGCCCGGTCTGCTCCCCGGCCATGATTTGGCTTCCGCTCCCAGAAAACGGCTCGTAGCACAGCCCGTCCGGCGGTACATGCTGGCGCATCGGGATCTGGAATCGTCACATACATTTCTTATATCATTCGTTCTGTTGAATCAGAAGCTTCGGTATCCAGCGCGGAAGAATCTCAACAATCCCATTCTGCCGTTTTACCGGGAGGGAACACCCTTAGATGGCTGTTTTGGATAAGTGCGCATGAATTATTACTCAATCATTCCCATTTATTGTCGCCCGCGTCGGCATAGCTGTTATTATTATTGACGTCATGGTACATAGCACCCGTAGATGCCAAGGCCAATTTTCCATCCAACACCTGCGCATTGCGCGGTGTGGCTTCGGCCACGAAACAGGTGGTGATGGGACATGCGGTGTTCAAAACGGCTGCGGCGGCTGTGGAGGAAAGTATAGTCACCGAGTAATATCCCCCCTCGGAAGTCTGGGGATTGGCAAGCCCAAGAGAGGCCATGTTGCTGGTGTAGGTCATATTTTCCGTAAACCAACGTTCTTGTAAATTGGCGACCTGCATCAGCAACGCCTTGCCGTCCGCGCGCCGTCCTTTGATCACGGATGCTTTGTAACTGGGAAAAACGATGCCCGCAAGGATGGCGATGATCGCCAGAACAATCAGCAATTCAACCAGCGTAAATCCCCGTTGCTTCGACTTTTTCATGATTCTTGTTTCCGATCGTATTGGCTTTTTGCCATGCAACGCCTGTCTGTTCATTGAAGCTTGATCTCCCGCCAGGAGACGCGACCATTGGGGGGACTGGGCAGAGTGATGGCCGTGCGTGTCAAAGCGCCCGTGGAAGACTGGGTGATGATGGTGGGATTGGTGGAACCGCTGCCAAAGTGGATGACCGGGGTCGATGCGATGCCCGTGCCCAAACTGACAGAGCCAACCACCACATCATGGGTGATGCCACTGACTGTCATGCTGGAGGTACTCAAGGCGGCAGGCGGACAGGCGGTGCCAGTGCCGTAACAAAGGATATTCAAGGTGCTGGTCCCCTCGGCATCGCAGGTGTTGCTTGGTGGGGTATACAAGGTGAAAATGGCCAATCGTTCGACCTGTTTGATCTCCGAGAGGCTGCGTTCGCTCGGATTGCTGCCGTTGATGGCAAAATTCTTGTACCAGCCATCCTTGGCGCGAATGGTGACATCCAATCCGGAGTAGGTGGTGATCGGGGAGGGAATGGTTGGCAGAACGTTTTGTATGTCCAGCACGGCCTGGTCGGAGCCAATCAGCACCCCGGTCACGTTTTGCAGATTGGCCGCCGCCAGTGCCCCGATGGTGGCGGGTTCCTTGAGGCCATACAGAGTCTGTTGCGTGCTGGTGGTATTGTCGGCGTTGGTCCACAGGCGTCCGGTTCCGGCCACGATCCAGCGGGCATCATTGACATCCCGGACCGTCAAAGGCCGGGCGTTGAACGGTTTGGTGGGATTGAAAAAAGAGGAGATCGTCGGGCTGTTCCAATTGCTGAAATCCATGCGAAACAGCCGTCCGGTCTGGCTGGAGTTGACGGTGTTGATGCCATCGGAACCGAAATAAACCGCGTTGGTGCCATAATTCAGATTCCAGTCCACCGCGACCATCGTGGGGATGAAACTGGTGGCTATGCCATCGGTGGGCGCCCCGATGGCCGACAGGTCATACGGCGCGAAGCCGGAAACCCAGCCCTTGTTGACCAGATCGTAGACAAACAATTTGGCATTCTGGCTGGAGGTGACGGTGGATAGCTGGGTGGGACCGGAACCAAGAACCAAACGCCAATCGTTGTTGGATGGGTAAGCCCAGTCACCGTCCGGGGCCGGACTTCTGCGCATGACCAGTGTCGGCTGACCAACCGTGAAACCCAGTTCAGGGTGGCTAAGTTCCGCCATCAGTTTGGGGGGGAGTTCCGGATTGGTGATATCCATCATCACATAAGCGGGGCGTGTATCGGGGGCGCCGTTGTTGTCGATGTCCAAAGCGCCCCCCCCCAGACGCATCCCGGCCACCAGCACCGTGCCCCATCCGCCTGGATGGTCGGCATCCTCGGTGAAGATTCTGGCGTCGAACACCGTGGGTGAGGCATCCATGTAATAGACATGCTGGTAGCCCAACTGGGGGAGCCACTTCAAGTGCGGCAGGAGATTGAACGGGGCATAGGCCCAGATTTCATCCCCCAGGGCATGTTGCAAGACACTGCCTTGGGCGGTATCGAAGGTTTTGGTCGATTCGTTCCAGAATCCGCCATTGAAGGCGTGCAGCAACCCGTCGTTGGCGCCCACATAGATCACCTGACGGCGATTGACGTACTGGGTGTGAAAGGTCTGATAGCTGGAGTCGCCATACACCTTGTCGAAGCGGGTGCCATAGGTCTCTCCGGGTGCGGCCACGGCAATCGGCGTGGAGTTGATGATGTCTCCCAAGCGCCAAACCTTGTCGCCGGACCCGTCGTAATTGATAGTGCGTGACCGGTAACCGGCAATCTCCGTCCCCCGGATGTAGTTGACGATATTGGCCGCCTCGGTGGCGTTGGCCGCCTGCAGATAGTAATATTTGGCGGCGGTGGCGAATTGCGCGGCATCTAAGGTAACCTGTTCTCCGCTGTCCACCACACCGTTGTGATTGCTGTCCAACCAGGTGGTGATGTGGCGACCGCTGATGGCCGGTTGGCTCACATAATCCCGCTGGATGGTGAGATTGGTGACGCGGGCCAGCAGATCGCGGGCATCCCAGATGGGACGCAACTGCTCGATGTTCAACTCCACGTAAGTAGCCCCAGTGGTATTGCAGTCGGCCCCGGTGGTGTAGCGCCGGATTTTGGTCACCTTGTTGATCGTGTCATAGAAAAGATCGACCATCGGATCGATGAGACAATCCTCCAGGGTGCCGTTGGCGTTGCCGTCTTCGCGGAAGCGGCTGTTCTGGTCGATGAACAGGGCGTGCAGTGTCCCGCCCCATTGGATCTGCTTGCCATCGGAGTCCATCTTCGGATTGTACAGCGCCTGATACACGGCCCCGATCCCGGAATAGCTGTTGGCCACCACGGAAGCCGAGGTGCCGGAACTGACCCGTTCCAGAACATCGGAAAAGGCCTTGTTGAGTCCATCCACCAGCTTGGCGGGATCAGAGGCCAGCACATAGTTGTCCGGCAACCCGTCGCCGTTGGCGTCCCAGTCCGAGGTCTGGGTGGGCTGGGTTCCGCCCCCCTTGAATCCGCCATACTTGCCGGCCAGCCACAACATGTTCATCCGTCCGGTCAGCGGTGTGGCGCTGTACTCCTGGGTGTCCACCATGAAGGTAGTGATGGTCTGTTTGCCGGGCAGATCGGCGCGAATGTCCTGGGTGTGGGCGTAATAGGCCAGACCGGCGATGTAATAGGAGTTTTCTTTGCTTGGATAGGGACAGGTGCCGAAAACCTGACCCAGGGCGTTGATCGTCTTGTTGGTCGCGTTCATGTCGCAGGTGGTCGCGGTGCAACCCACGCACTGGGATGTCCCGGTCAGACCTTCCAGATCGCCGACGGTATTGGTCAATGTCGTGACGTTGATGTCGGGGTCGGAGTTGGTGGGGTTGCCATAATCGGTGGTGTCACCGGTGAGAGCGCGCGAGCCGAAAAATTTGTTGCTGGTCACAAAGGTGCCGGGCAATTGCTTGTCCAGCCACGGGTTGGCGTCGTTGATGCCAATGATGAAATGCTGCTGGCAGGCGTTCGTGATTGGATCGTTCCAGTTGGTGATGACCGGGAAACCGTCTTTCTGGGCATCCGTCAGGCCAGAGGCGTACTCGGCGCTGGGACCACGATGCTTGAAATAATTCAGGCACTCGTAATACAACTCGCCGATGGGGTCGTAGGATTTATAGCCGTTGGAGCCGAATTTGTTCAGATAGTTGATGACGCCCGAATTGGTGACGCCAGCCGTCAGGGTGACCTGATCCGGGTTGTTGATGAGAATACCGTCGGCGCCGAATTCCGCGTTGGGGTTGGTCTCCATGCCCCCGCCGGTCGCGGGACGGATGGGGCCGACATATTTCATGTTGGCCCGCAACACCCCCCCATCACGGGACTGGCTGCTGTCGAGTGTGTAGCTCATCAGGGCAAAACGCATCCGATAGGCGTTGTTCTGGATCAAGCCCTGGGGTTTGTAGTAATTGCCATAGGCAAAGCAGTTATCCTCCAGATTGACGCCGGTGTCGCAGACCTTGACCCGCACGTTGAGATTGGCGACTTTCTCACTGCCACCCCAACTGGTGCCGATGTCCATCTGCGTGCCATGGTTGTAGATGTAAATTTTGCTGTCGGCATAGGGTGTGACCGTGGAGGGGGCGACGTTTCTGGTCGAGGTGATCATTTTGACGGGATACCAGGCGTCCCCTTTGCCTAATCCCATGTTGCCCCGCTCAAGGACGGTAAGGGCGGTGGTGTCGGTCTGGCGATTGCCGCCGGAGAGCGCCCAGCGGAACTCATCGATGGCGGTCATGCTGGCCCAGTTGAGGAAATTCCCGCTCCATTGACCACTGCATTGGTGGACGTTGGCCACCGCAGCGGGTTCAAATCGGCTGTTGGTGTAGGTGTAGCACTTGTCGGGGTCGAAATAGCCGATATAGGCGTTTGTCTGGGAATAACAGATCCCCACCGTACCCCCATCGGTGATGCGTCCGCCGCAGACGGCGCCATTCGGTTGGTCGTTGTAGGCCGCCCCCTGCATGGGGGTCTCAATGGACATGTTGAGCATGACATTGGGATCGACCAGAGCCGGCAAGTTGGGCGGCACGACGGCATAGTCGGCATTGGTGGCTCCATGGGTCGTTCCGGCGAGGCACAACAGCAGCAGCAATGCCGGCAACCAGACCGCTGCATGGATGTGTCGATGGTTCATGGAGCAATCCCTCCTGTTTCCTGGCATGTTCAATAACAGGTGATCCAGTAGGTAGCGTTGTTGGCCATACTGGAGAAATTGGCCGGTCGGTTGGCGTCGCAGACCGCATTGGTGCAGCACGCGGGTTGACTGGTGGTGGCCCGCTTGCCAACACCGGAGTTCTTCTTGCACTGGCAGTTGTAGACCGAAGAGGTTGTGGTGCTGACCGGCGTCGAGGTCGTGGTGGTCGATGTGGAAGTTGATGTGGTGGTGGTGCTGCCCGCCGGCACCGACGTTGTGGTGGTCGATGTGGAAGTGGAGGTGCTGGTGGTCGTATGAATGCTCGTAGTGGATGAGGTGGTCGTGGTTGTGGGAATGCTCGTGGTCGTGGTTGTGGGAATGCTCGTGGTGGAGGTCGTTGTCGTACTGGTGGTCGTAGTTCCGGCAAGGGAAGTGGTGTCGCAGGTCGCACAGGCGGGATTGACCGCCCGTGTGACCGCGTAGGTAGTCTGGAGCATCACCCGGGCATTGTCGGTGCCTCCCGTTCCCTGGGCGGTGATCCGGTACATGCGCTGGGGAAGATCGGTCCAGCCGGGATTGGCGCTCCGCCAGGTTTGGGAGCCGTATTCACATAGGTCTTCGATGATGAATTTTGGCGTGGACAATACCCCCTGCAATTGCACGGTATAGGTTTGATGTCTGGCGGCGTTGCTCCACACGTTCAATGAGGTATCGGTCCAGCGGGGTGTAGTGGGGCACCCTTGCGTGCAATAACCGTTGGTACAGCTGCCATCAAAAGTGGGATGGGCATTTTCAACCATGCGTTCTCCGGCCAGCAGAGCCGCCTCGGCGGCCTGAAATGCCAACTGTCGGTCGCGGGTATTGCTCACCATGCCCTCCTCCAGGGAGGTGTTCTTGGTGGCGGTGACTCCCAAGAGCGTCAAGACGCTTAGAAGAATCAGGGTGATGATGAGCACCGAACCGTTTTGATGGATCATGGCCATTCAATTACGCAATTGGAGCGTGGTGGTCGCCACCCTGCGCAGCCGGTAATCCGCTGGATGGGTCACGGTCGTACCGGATACGTTGATCAGCGTTCCGGCAATGGTATAGGAATTGGTATCCAATTGGGAGCGTACATTGTCCGCCGTGCGCAAAAGCAGCCCGATGCGGACACTGACAATGTTGTCCCAGGCATTGGCCGCCTCCACAGCCGAGGCGGTCAGATACTGATTGGCCACATTGTCCGCGTCGGTATCGCGGCCATAGAGAATCTGGAGATTTTCCACCCCATCCACCAACTCCTCCGAGGCGGGGGTGCTGCCCTGGTTCAATTTGTTCCAGAACAGGGCCGGTTCGCCGCTCGCCCCGGTGCCGATGTAAAACGCGACGGTCCGGATTCGTGCCAGCGTGGTGCCTGGACCGTATTGATACCATGCCGAGGCGCAGCTCCCCCCGCAGGAGCCACCCAGGCATCTGGTGGTGTTGCCAATGCTACCCAAACCGGTATTGTGATCAATCGTGTGCAGGGATTGGTTGGCGCTGGTGACCTGGAAAATGGCGCTTTGCATACAGTCGGTCACGAATACGAATTCATTGGGACTCAGATCATGGCTTTGCGCGGTCAAGAATTGGGCGGAACAGGCATTGTGGGACTGGATGGTGAATACCGTGGGATCCATCCCGGAGACCACGATGGCGTCGGTGCCGGTCAGGACGCTGCCCTGGAACGCGGCGGGAAACCCGGCGTGATTGCTGTTGTCGTACCCGCGAATTCTGGCGTTGAAAGCCCATGAGTAGGTATTGGGCGTGACCAGAACATTGGTGGGGGTGACATTGGAAATGCACCCCCAATAACCTGCCATGCGGATTTCCCGCGCAATCACCTCCAGGGCAAAACGGGCGTTTTCCTCCAGCCGGGAGAGATTTTCATTCAGAAGATAGGTCTGTTTGGTGCTGGAAAAAATTTTCAGCATACCGGTGATCAGGATCAGACCGACCGTCAGGGCGATCATGAGTTCCACCAGGGAGAAGCCATGATCACGGAATGGTCCTGTTTTCCCGGAATGTGCGAAAAGGCGCTTCATATTTCCGACCTCAGGGAGAAGGTCTTGTAGGCCGTGACCGTATTTTTGCGCTCATCATCCCAACGGATGGAGATGGTGAAGAGTTTCTCCATGCCTCCCGCAACGATGGGCGTGATTTCCCCACCGCCGGAAGGCAGCAGAGCTGCCAGATCACTCTTCCATTGCGCCAGATCAAAAGTGACCATCTGGGCGGTGGAACAGGTCGAAGAAACACAGTCGGGCGGCGAACTGACAACGGTATCGAAGGCGGTATTGTATGCCCCATTCACGGCCATCGTGCGGTTGGCCCGCATCCTTTCGAAGATGTCATAGGCCAAAAAAACCGCCTGGCTGCGCAACAGAGCGCTGTTGGTGAACTTGATGGAATTCAGTTGCATCTTGGCCAAACCCAGCAGACCCACCGACAGGATCACAAGCGCGATCAGCACCTCCAGCAAGGTGAAACCGGACTGGCTTTTTTGCTTGTCAATCAGCCGATGGGGTGCGGTCATGGACATGACAGATCGTTCCCGTTGACATCTTCCAGCAGGCCGTTGCCATTGGTGTCTCTCGACTTGATGACGCGGCCGGTATTGGCAATGTTGAGGCCATGCGCATGAGAAGTTCCCCGATTGTCGCACAGCGTCCAGGTGCCTGTGTAGTTTAAACTGAATCCCTGGGAATCAAAAAGAATGCGATCCTGCGCAGTGTTGCCGCTCAGATTATAACGCAGGGTGTTGTTGCCGGAGAGCGCGGGATAGGACTTGATGACCGTCGCGCCAGACAGAATGATCCAGCCGTTTTTCCAGTTGCTGCCGCAGATGGTGCCATCGTCGGAACGGCATACCGTAATGGTTGTGCCGCGCTTGATGGCCTCGGTACGGGCGAATTGCAGGGTGCCAACCAACAGATTGATTTGTGTTGCCAATCGATTGTCTTGCGCAACGGCAATCAGAAAAGGGGCCGCCAGGGACGCCAGAATCGCGACGATCGCCAAAACAATCAGCATCTCAACGAGAGTGTATCCTCGCAGGTGTCCGGGCAATGATTGGGTTTTGGCGTTCATAATTCCATGATGTCCTTCACGACCCGGTTGTTTGGCCTATTGTCGCCCCTTTTTTCATCTGTTTGCAACAGTCTATTGGCTGCGCCTGATCCGACGCAACAGGTAATGTCTCAAGATCGTTGCCTCGATTTTGGACATGACCCGACCAGACGGCAATCATCCTGAAGATCGCCATCTCGTGGACGACATCAAAGGATTCCAGAAAACACCACACAGATCAACGCAAACGTGGCGAGACAGGAAGCGTACGGTCGCATAAATTACGGCTCTTCCGTTTTGTGGTAAGCGTCCATTTCTCCCCAGGGTTCCCGGCTTCAGCTGAATGAGGCACCATCATCCTCCACTTCAATTTTTTCCGGGAGGACGACAGGGTGGAAGGGATGCAGAGGAGAACCCGTCACGGGCGGGCGTTTTGGTTGGGGCACATTGATGCGTGCGAACGTGCCGGAGGCATGGTACAGCGGACGGAATTGTTGACTGAACAATTACCCTCGTGGCTACTGGAGCGAATGAAGCACCTCGCGCAGGAGGTGGCGTCTATGGGGAAACTTTCTCGGAAGATTCGAAAAAGGATTACCGTTGCGCATTTCATCAAAACCCCGACAGACGACATTGCCATAGCAACGAGCATCAGGGATAAATTGTTGCCGAGCTTTCAGCAAAGTTGCTGGAAACATTTCCTGATTTGTCTGGTGAGCCTGAAAAAATCAAAATTATCCTTCAAGGGTCCAGCATCAGTGGTTTGCTTGAATTTTCGCGGGCTCCTCGCTGTTTCACGTGGGTTGGTTGAAGTTTAACTGCCCCCCGATGAGGTAGGCCATGGTGATGAGATTGTCCGTGGTGCGGTAGCCCCTGGCCCTGGATTTGGCCGCTTGCAGCAGGCTATTGAATCCTTCGACCAAGCCTGTGGTCAGTTGGCTGTGAAACCAATTGATGACGCCATCCCAATGTCTCTTGATGGTTTTGGCGACAGCGATCATGGGTGGCAACCGGCTATGGGTAGCCCAGAAGTACCACCGTTTCAAAAAGGCTTCGCCTGATTCACGGGTAGAGCATTGAAACAGCTCCTGAAAGGCCAACCGCATATGGTAGGCCCTGGCGGTCTTGAGTTTGAGATCCTTCAAAAGATGCCAGAGTCTTCTCCTGCTTCGCAGTCAAATTATGTTGATTCTTCAGCCAGATATATCGTGTTTTAGCAAGAAGAGGTTCGGTTTTGGCTTCATCTCTGCGAACCTGATCCACAGCCTCATTGATCAACTTCATGATATGAAAACGATCAAACGTAATGTTTGCATTGGGAAAATTGTCCGTGACCCCGGCAATGAACGCCGGAGACATATCGCAACAGACTTCTTTTACCTGCTCAGGATTCCCTTTATGGGCAGTCAGATCCTCAGCGAATGCCTTGACGGTTTCCTTGTCCCGACCTGGGGTTGCAAAAAGGAGTTGGCCATTCTCCATGTTGAAAAAGAGGCTGATATAGTTATGTCCACGTTTGCTTGCAGTTTCATCCATCCCAACGCGTTCCACCTTTGAAAGCTCCATGCTTTCTCTGGCTTTTGGGACGTAGTGGTTGATAATGCGCCACAAACGTGTATCGTGAACCCCCAGGAGTTCTGCGACTTGAGCAACCGGCATCTCCTTCACCATAGCCATGATCAATGCCTCGAACAGGAGAGTAAATCCACTTCCAGGACGCGCCCATGGCACATCGATCTTCTTTACGCCGCACCCCTTGTCGCATTCCACCCGGGGAACGCGGGCTATCAGCCATGCCTTATGCTGGAAAAAATTGAGATGGCGCCAACTCTGTTCATTGGTGTCATAGGCCTTGGCTTCTTTGGAGCCACATACCGGGCAGGTAAAGAGACTGCCCATGGGAAAGCCGATGGAAATGTCCAACCGGCGCTTCTCAAGAGAGAATCGGACACTCCAAACCTCCCAGGGTGGAGTGAGTCCCAAGGCAAGACTGAACAAGGTCGATTGGTCCATGATGGCCTCCTTTGCGTGGTCGTGGAGACATCATGATACACCATCCAACCCATGTGGAACAGCGAGGAACCTTTTCGCGAGCCATCCATGCCGAGATGGACGCGGTCCTTTCAGCATCTCGGCAGGGCGTCACTTCGAAAGGCACGAGACTTTTCGTAACCACATTCCCCTGCCATTACTGCGCTCGGCACGTTGTCACTGCTGGGGTCGATGAGGTACAATTCATCGAACCATCGAACCTTATCCAAAGAGCAAGGCACTGGAACTCCACGACGATGCCATCACTACCCGACGTATGCCAGATTGGACGCCCCCGAGCGAGGGAGGAACGAAGGTGCTCTTCACTCCTTTTGTAGGGGTTGCGCCGCAACTCTATCGACGTGCCTTCATGAAAGACCGTGATCTGAAGGACGATTCAACAGGAAATAAACGGATAGGAGATCCCGATTGGGGTAGTCCTGGGATACGACAAAACTCAGTTACGCAGATCTGGAATTGGCTATCACACGGCCACAGGAGACCTCAGGGACTCGTCAAAGTCGGCTGGCGCATGAGTCATAATCCCAGGAAGCGCAGGGCCTGCCATGGTTTGGCAGCGAATTCCCTGGTGGCAGAAGCAATCTCCTGCAACCCTGCCAACCTGATGAGCCCGATGGTGAGGTTGCGCAGGCAAGCCATCATTTGAGGACCATGACCTGCACGGATTTGGGAGCGGTCCTCGTCGAAGGTGACATCACGAACGTGGTGAGAGCTGTTTTCAATGGACCAGTGCCCCCTGTTGCAGGAGAGGAGATACTCAGGAAAACCTCTTTCAGGCGGCAGACTGGTGCAGCCGTAAGCGAATTCGGTGGTGGATTTGCCTGTCTTGAGATTTCTGACGTCTCTCCGAATTGTGAAGAACTGCTGGATGTGCGGCAGAGGGACGTATTCGACAAAACGAGTGGAAGTCCAAATGGA
>JADGAB010000093.1 GCA_015232245.1 Magnetococcales bacterium
TTTCCCGGGCCGGTTTTTTGGGGGCCGCGGCTTTGGTTTTTTCCTCTTTTTTCTCTTCCACGGCGGGTGTGGCCGCTTTGGGTTCCGGGGTCGGCTTGGCATCGACCGCGGGTGTGACCGGCACGGGCACCTGGAAGCCGACCCTGGGCGGCTGGACCACGAACGCGGGCTGTTCGATGGTGATGGGAGCCTGATGCATCACCACCGGCGGTTGGGGAATGGCCACCGGCGGATTGCCGACCCAGACCGGGGGCTGGTTGACCACGATGGAGGGGCGTTCGATGGTGATCGGCGCCTGTCGGATCACGGTGGCGCCGGCGGGAAAGCCGTTGGCATCCGTGGTGGCGGCGACGGTCGGGGGCTGGGATGCGCCGGCACCTCCGGCGGAATAGGGGGCGTAGGTGGTCGGGGTGGCGTTGCCGGTCGCGGGGACCTGCCATGGAGAACCGGGAATGAGCATGGCCGGCGTGGTCTGGACCACAACCGCCGCAGGCATTTCATAGGTGGTGAGGGGCGCCTGGGTGGGATCGATGGTATGCGCGCAGGCGGTGACCATGGGAGCCAACCCCACCATGAGCAGCCATTTGCCGTGCTTGTGTGCAACGATTGAAAGCAATCCCTTCATGCTTCGTCTCCTACACCCGACCGGGCGAAAATTCTTGATAGAGATAATGAAACCATTTTCGGATGAATCCGTTGTTGTTGAACTGGTATATCGGCTGTGGGGCCGGCAATGTTTAGCGGATTCTCTTGAAATGGCGCAAGGTGGGGCTTCCGGAGCGCTGGGGCGAGGCCAGATGCACCAACAGAAAGCCGGCGATGCCGCAAAAAAAGAGGACCGGAGCCCAGGCGGCCAGCATGGGGGGGAGGCGGCTGCCCATGCCCAGCGCGGTGGCCAGATCCTGGAGCACGAACATGGCGAAGCCCAGCAGTATGCCCAGCAGCATGGAGCGCAGGGCTCCTCCGGAACGGGGCAGGCGCAGGGCGAAGGGAAAGGCCAGAAGAATGGCGGCCAGGGTGGTGGCCGGGCTGGCCAGGCGGCGATGGAAGACGACCTGATAGCGGGTGGCGTCGTATCCCTCCTGTTCGAGTCTTTGGAACAGGGCGTAGAGTTCGAGAGCGGTGAGCATTTGCGGCAATGGGGTTTCGACGCTGAGACGCTGGGGATCGAGGCTGACACTCCAGGGGCGTTGCTGGAACGGCTGAATGTCGGTCGTGGGCACGAACCGATAGTCGATGCCATTGCGCAACTGCCAGCCTGTCTCGTCGTGGGTGGCGGTTTTGGCCTCCAGCCGGGCGGCGAGGCGGTGATCCGGGTTGAAGGTGAAGACAGTCACCTCGTGGAGGGTTTTGGCGGGGGGATCGATCCGTTGGGCATGGATGATCTGTATTCCGTCCCGGAACCACAGCTCGCCGGTCTGGGAGAGGGGGGCCACGTGGCGATCGACGATCCGGTCTTCGATCTGCTGGGCGATGCGATAGGTGCGGGGCGCGATCTGGGTGACCAGAATGCCATGGAGCAGGGCGACGATCAGACCTCCGGCCAGAAAGGGGAGCAGAATGCCGGGCAAAGAGATGCCGCTGGCCCGCATGACGGTGATTTCGTTCTGGCGCACCAGGCGGGCCACGCCCATCAGGGTGGCCAGCAGAACGATGGAGGGGGTGAGCATGCCCAGAAAATTGGGAATGCGGCTCAAGATCAGCAGGAGAATATCCGGGAGGTTGAAATTGGGTTTCGGGGTATAGCGGCGGATTGCCTCGATGCCGTCGATGAGCAGAAACAGCCCCAGAAACACCCCGATGGTGCGGAAGAATCCGGCCAGGAAGAAGCGCATCAGGTAGTTGAAGAGAATGGGCATGGTGGCGGTCACCTGGGTTTCGCAGCCGGGACGGCGCCGCCCGGCAGGCAACGCCGCAGATGGACCAGAGCGGCCCGAAAGCCCTGGAACTCCGGGAGGTTCCGTCCCCGGCTGGCCAGACGGAAGGCGGCTGCGGTCAGCAGGAGCATGAAGAGGTTGGGCAGCCAGAATCCGGTCAACGGGGTGACGATTTTCTTGCTGGCCATGGCCTCCCCCGAGGCCAGGAGCAGAAAATGGAGGATCAGGATCAGCAGCGCGGCGATGAAGCCGTAGCCTTTGCCGGTACGATGGGACTGTTGCATGCCAAAGGGAATGGCCAGCATTCCCATGATCAGGGTGGCGGCGGGAAAGGCCAGACGACGATGCCACTCCATGAGGGCGGCATGCCGACGATGCGGGGTGTCGGAACGCAGGGCCTGATAGAGTTCCCCGGGATCCAGTTCGTCCACCTCCTCTTTCTTGTGCTGGGGGACCAGTCCCACCACCACATCGAGTCCCAGGTCGAAACTGGTGAACTGCATGTGGCGGTAGTGTCCGGCGGGGGTGATCCAGTGACGGCTGCCATCTTCCAGAAAGAGGGCGGCCTTGCGATCCTCCCGGGTGTGGGGATGGGCGCGCCGGGCGGTGATGGTGACGGTTTCGTTGGGAATCCGCTGATCATGCACCAAAACCCCTTCCAGGGTGCCGGTCCGGGGATCCTGCTGATCCACGTAGAGGGTCAGACCGGGAATGTCCCGGTTGAAGCTGCCGGGGTGCATGGTGAGGGCGGCGCTGGAGGAGAGCAGGGCTTTTTTGAGCACCGTGAATTCATAAAACGCCTTGGGAACCCAGATCCAGTTGAGCAGCAGGGAGAATCCGGTAAAAACAAGCACCAGGGCGTTGACCGGACGGGCGAATTGCCAGATGCTGACGCCGCTGGCCTTGATGATCACCAGTTCGCTGTCCCGGGCCATGCGGCCCATGGTCAAAAGAATGCCGCTCAACAGCGCCATGGGGAGGGTGCCCACCATGAACTGGGGGATGGCATACAGGATCATTTGACGCAGCACCGCCGTCGGGGCACCCTTGTTGATCCAGACATCCACCATCAGCAGGACCTGGGGGAGCATGATCAGAAAGGTCAGGGTTCCCAGGGTGATGAGGGAGGTCTGAGCGCATTCCTGAAATATGTAGCGGGAAAGGCGGTTCATGGGAAGCGCGCGGGTCTCGTCTTTTATTTTGGCTGCTCTTGTGGTAACTCTTTGGAGTTCACGTTCTTCATTTTTCATGCCAACGCATGGCCAGGCTGTGTGGAGCATGATCTTTCAGAGTCAGGAAAGGAAGCGATGTCGGAATCTCAATTGAAAATGGATTTGGTGGGTGGGGATTTTACCAGTCGGGAAGCGGATCTGCTGGTGATCGGCGTCTATCAGGGGGGTGAGCCCCAGGCGGCGCTGGTGCGTTGCGGCGAGGAGGTGGAGCGGGAGGTCAGGCGGGCGCTCAAGGCCGGCTGGATGCGGGGCGACGTCGGAGAGATGCTGTTTCTGCCAATCTCGGTGGGCAACGGTCTGGCGGTGGAGCGGCTGCTGCTGGCGGGACTGGGCAAGCGGGACGGAGTGACCCTGGAGGGTTTCCGGGCGCTGGGGGCCGCGGTGGTCAAGGCGTGTGAAAGAAGCGCGGTGAATCGGGCCATCTCCCTGCTCTCGCTGGACTCCCACCAGGGGATTGCGCCGCTGGAGGTGCTGGAGACCATGGCGGAAGGGGCCTGGCTGGGCAGCTACCGGTACGATCGGCTGCAGAGTCAGGGCAAGAAGGAGACTCCCCGTCATCGTCTGGGCCGACTCGTTTTCGTGTTGCCGGGGGAGAAGATCAAGCCGGCCCGACGGATTCTCGCCTGGGTGGAACGCATTGCCGGCGGCGTGGCGCTGGCCCGGGATCTGGCCAACACCCCGGGCAATCTTCTCACACCGGAGATCCTGGCGAAAAAGGGCCGGGAACTGGCGGAGCGGCTGCCTGTCAAGACCACGATCCTGTCGGCTCAGGTGCTGGCCCAGAAGGGGATGAACGGCATTCTGGCCGTGGGCCAGGGAAGCGCCAATCCCCCCTGCATGATCGTCATGGAGTACCGGAAAGGGGGAGATCGGCCCACTCTGGCGGTGGTGGGCAAGGCCATCACCTTCGATTCCGGAGGCATCTCCCTCAAGCCCGGCGCCAAGATGGAGGAGATGAAGTTCGACATGAGCGGTGGCGCGGCGGTGTTCGGTTTCATGCAGGCCATCGCCGAGATGAAACTGCCCATCAATGTGGTGGGGATCGTGCCCTCCGCCGAGAATCTCCCCTCGGGCACGGCCCAGCGTCCCGGGGATGTCATCAAGACCGCCAAGGGTTTGTATGTGGAAGTGATCAACACCGATGCGGAGGGACGTTTGATCCTGGCCGACGCGCTGCATCACGCCGCCTCCTTCGATCCGGATGTGATCATCGATCTGGCCACCCTGACGGGCGCCTGTGTCATCGCCCTGGGGAGTCAGGCGAGCGGTCTGATGGGCAACAACGAACCGTTGCAGAAGCGGTTGCGCAAGGCCGGGGAGCGATGCGGGGAGCGGCTCTGGCCTCTGCCTCTGTTCCCCGAGTATCAGGAGCAGATCAAATCCGTGGTGGCGGACATCAAGAACGTGGGGGGACGGGAGGCGGGGACCATCACGGCGGCCTGTTTCCTCTCCCGTTTCGTGGACGACTCCCGGGCCTGGGCCCATCTGGACATCGCGGGCACGGCCTATGACTTCTCCGGCACCCGGCCTCACATGCCCAAGGGGGCGATGGGGGTTGGTGTCCGGTTGTTGTGCCGCTACGCCATGACGGAGCGCGTGTGACATGGCCAGAGTTCGGGAGGGGAACCCGGTGGCCCGGTTCTATCAGGTGGCCGCATCCTCTCCGGAAAGCGTGATGATCACCCTGTTGCACAAGTTGTTCGATCAGGGTCTCCGGGTCTGTCTTCTGGCCGGGGATGGGGCCCAGGCCCGGCGTCTGGACGATCTGTTGTGGCGTCATCCCCCGGAGCGGTTTCTGCCCCACGGGATGTGGGACGGGGCGGATGTGGAGCGTCAACCGGTGTTGATCGCCCTGACTCCCGATGACCGCAACGGCGCCACTGTGGTGCTGTCCACCTCCCCCCGGGTGGTGCCGGATGCGGAGCGGTTCGATGTGGTGGTGGATTTTGTCGTGGCCGCGGACCCGGCCCCGGCCCGGGAGCGGTATCGGCACTATCAGGCGGCAGGGTTGGCGATGGAGTACTGGATCCAGTCCCCGGAAGGGCGCTGGACCAGGCATGGCGCCTGAAAACTTGTGGAAAAAAACGGGGTCTGGGGAGGGACCGCCCATGGGCGTTGCCCTTCCACCCCTGTCAACAAAGATTCTCTCAGGCCGGATCCCTCTGTCCGATCGCCTCTTGAACCTCCTTGCGGGAGAAAAAGAAGATGACCAGGCCGGGAAAAGTCCCCAGCATGGTCAACAGACGAAAGACCAGAAAAATGGTGCCGTAAGGGGCGCCGGAAGGGGTGGTTTCGATCCATCGGCACACCTGATCGAACGCCGCCTCTCCCACGCCGATCCCCCCCGGAGTCAGAGGGAGAAAATTGGCGATCCAGGCCCAGGGGGTGGCAAAGGTGTACTCCCCCGGGGTCAGGGTTCCCATGGACAGGCCATTGGCCACCAGCACCAGCGCCCACAACAGCAGCATCTGACACACCAGGGTGATTCCCAAAGCCAGCAGCAGCCTCGGCCAGGCGTGATGGTACAGACGGATGATCTCCACCAGACGACCCGTCAGACGACCGACCCGTCCGGACTGAAGAAACCTCACAAACCACGGGGTCTCCCGCACCCGGTTGACCAGCAGATAAAAGATCAACACGGACAAGGGGATGCCGAACACCGCGGCGATCACCGCCACGGCCATCAGTTGCAGCGGTCCAATGCCCATTACCAGATGGGGATTGACGAAAATGGCCAGCATGGCGATGAGCAGCATGGCATACAGCCCCACGGCCCGATCCACGAACAGGGAGAGCAGGGCCTCCAGCCGATGCGTTGGCGCGGCGCGGATGGCATGGGCCAGACGCAACGCATCTCCGGCCATGCCCCCTCCCGGCAGCACCAGGTTGCAATACAATCCCAGATAGGTCACCCGGTGTCCCCAGGCGAACGGCAACGGAATATGTTGGGAGTGCAACAACAGCACCCAGCGGACCGCCACCAGGGAGTAGCCGATCATGCTTGCTCCGATCACCAGCAGAATGGTCCCCGGAGAGGAGGAGATCAGCATCAGGGTGGAGAAATCCAGCTTGCCCTGATACCAAAGCAACCCGATCAGACCAACGGTGGCCAGCAGTTTCAGCAGTGGCAGCAGACGACGCCACGGGGAAGGTTTCATGGGGGCATCCCTGGAATCAGGACTTTTGAGAGTTCAAGGCTGCGGGCGACCGGTCGGGGTGGATGTCGCGGCAGGCGCGGCCAGGCCAAGAATGGTCATGTCGACCCGATCCGGCTCCCGGGCCGGCGGAGTGCGCAACCGTGCCAGTTGCGGCGTCAGGGCGCGCATGGTGGCCTGCAGGGCCGGATCCACCACCAAAGGGGCGGTTCCCTGGTCCGGCGGAGTGGTGTTGAGTTGAAAGAGCGCGGGTTTCAACTCCGGCTGCCAGGCGCGCCAGGCCAGATAACCCACGGTCATCACCAGACCCGAGACAATCAACGCCATGGAGACCAGACCCTGATGTTTTGCTTGCATGGGGATCTACTCCCGTTCCAGTTTGAGCGTGAACTGCAACTCGTTGACATCCGTGGAAAGATCACTCTTGATCACCCGGAAGTGATGCGCCTTGAGATTGGCGACAAAGGCTTCGTGATCCTGGCTGGCCTTGGGGAAGGGATCCTGGAAACGTCCTTTCAGGGTCATCTGGATTTTCGAGCGGTCATCGTACTCCACCAGCACCTGATCGACACGGATTCTGCCCTGGATGGCGGCGGAGAGGTCATTGAACAGGGTCTGCAGGGTGGGGGCGCGCTGCAGACGGGAGAGATTGTCGGCAAAGGTGATGGATTTCTGAAAGGCCGGATCCAAAGGCGTGACCTGAAGGGCGGCCATGAGCGCGGGGTCGGCGAGGTGTTTGGCCTGATCGTTCAGGCGACCGGCCTGCATGCCCCACCAGCCGGCGCTCAGCAGCATCAGCACCACCAGCGCCACAGCGGCCAGGGCTGTCCGGGAGAGGAGCCGTTTCGCCTGATACTGCAGCCGGTCCTGCACCGGTGAGCTGGAGTCGCCCACGGTGAGATGTTCCAGCACCGCCGGGATGGAGGAGACCACAAAACGCTGCTCCCGGGTGGCGAAGGTCTGGGCCGGCAACACCAGCAGAGGAGCCTGCAGGTTGTCCGCCAGGGCATGGGCCCATTCGGTGGCCATCGGGTCCGGGGCGGACGATGGGTCATCGGAGCCCTGCAGCCAGCCGAAATGGAGGATCTGCTCCAGTCTTCCCGGATGATCCCGGAGCAGACCCCGGAGCTCCTGGGCCACGGTTTCCGCCTGATTCTCCTTGGCGTCTTTGGTATTGGCGTAGCTGGAGACGCGACTGGCGGCCAGCACCTGTCCGGAACGGCCCAGCAGCAGATCGACATGGCGGTCATGTTCGAACAGAACCGCGACGGTCCTGTTTTTGGAGTGGGCCCGCAGACAGGCGAACATCAGGGCATGGATGGAGAACAACAGGTGATGGTCGGGATCGTCGTGGGCCTGGTCTTCGTAGGCGCGGAACCTCTCCCCCTCCACCACGGTGAAGAAAAGCTCGGTGGAACGCTTGCCCCGGGCCCGTTTCCAGTGGGTGAGGATGCGGGCGTGTTCCTGGGCGTCTCCGGTTTCTTGCAGCCTTCTTTGCGCCACGATTTCGGCGAACTGCGCGGGCGCGTCCACCACCAGAAACCGGGACATGGCCCCCCCGAAATCGCTCAGGAGCCACTTGTCCCCCTTGACCGCGGAGAGTTCCTCCAGGGGTTCGGCGGAGCCTTTACGCATGCGGCAGGCCGCCCCATCCATATCCACGATCCATTCGTCCAACAGGGATTTTTTCATCGTGTTTCCATCCGGTTCACCATGCTGGTTCGCACCATGCCTTACAAACGCGGGGCTGACGACTTGCCATGCGCCTTGAAAAGGCGGCGGAAGCTCGTTCAATTTTGCATCCATCAACTCTGTGGCAACACCAGGAAATACCCGGAGAGGGAGAAAAGCACCTTTTCCCCGGCCATCGGCGTGGGTTCCTGACCCGGAGTGGCCGGACGACCGCTCTCTTTGGCCAGGATCTGGCCCAGAATTCGGGTCGGCAACCCTTCCCTGGCATGCAGGGAGATGATTTCCAGCCGTTTTGGTTTGAAATAATAGCGTTCGGCGGGACCTGCGCTTTGCAGCAAGGCGGCCAGGTCCACCGCATTCAGCCAGCGCTCCTTGATGTCCACCGCATAGCTGGTCCAACCTTGCCGTTCCAGCAGGCGCTGCCCTTCGAGCGCCTTGGCAAACTGTTGGGCCTCCTCGACGAATTTCTTGTATTGATGGACGCTTTCGAGTTGACGATCCAGCTCCGCCCGGGTCTGTCTGGCCTTGTCGAGGTTCTCCCGGGCGATCTGTTGATCATGCCGGGAGTGCCAGGCCAGTTGGCCCGCATAGGGCAGGGCGACCAGCAGGATCAGCGCGACATAAAAAGGATAGCGTTCCACAAGGGAGATCAACTGGTTCAGGGTATTCATTTATGGCCACTCCTGGAAAAACACCGGACACATGCGCACGCAATCATCTATTAAAAAAGCAAAAAAAGCAATACCCATGCACTCTTGTTCGACATTATCCCACCCGACCCGACCCGTCAACCCATTCGTTCCCGGCGATTCTTTTTTATGTTGACAACGGCATCCCTTGGACTAGAATGTGCAATTAGTTAGAAAATTCATCACCCTTAACTCAAATCTAAAGAGACATATCCCCAATGAATAATTTCCGCACCGTCACCCGGCAGCGCCGGGAAGAGGGCTTTTCCCTCGTGGAAATGGCCATTGTCCTGGTCATCATCGGCCTGATCGTCTCCGCCATCGCCGTGGGCAAAAGCACCATGGCCAAAGGTGAAGCCACCAAGGCCTTCCAGCAATACATCAACCCCTATATCCAGGCCGTATTGAGCACCTATCAGGGCACCGGCACCGTCACCATCAGCGCCGCCACCCAGAAGGAACTGATGGCCTCCTACAAGTATGGCGATGGCGCCATCGAACTGGATACGGTCAACACCAAAGCCTCATCCTCCGGTCAACTGACCGTGGCCTTCAAGCTGGTCTCCTTGACCGGCGACCAGGGCACGGAAATCGCCAACGTCTTCCGCAACGCCCTCTCCGGCTCCACCCTGGATTCCAATGGCTCCAGCACCGTCAATGCCAATGCCACGGCTCTCTCCGCCACCTTCCGGGTGCCGGCGGTGAACATCGCCCCGCCCAGCAGTTGAGCCGGAACAGGAGATGGATTCAAAAGGCACTGCCCGGATGTTCCAGGCAGTGCTTTTTTTTGCCTCATGGCCAAAGTTGGCACACAGCTTCGACCATACAATCCCCTTGTTAAACCGCTCCCATTTCGGAATGTTGACTTTTGGAAAGCTTTGCGCATCCCTCCCCCAAAGGCGCCGCTTTGCGGCGGCCTGCTGGGCGCGCGCGGGAATCGCCAGGCAATTCCCTTTTGAAAACCGTGCCAAAGTCAACAACAACCTCCCAGGGGCCTCACTCCTGGACCCCGCCCCAGGGATGATCCCCCCGGACCCCTGTCAAGCAGAATCACGCATGCCCCCATGGGGCAGTTGAACATTGGATCCTGCCCGCATGTTCCCTGTTGATCGTACCAAAATCAAACTGCTGTTTCTCCATCAGAATTTTCCCGGTCAATTCCGTCATCTGGCCATCCGGGCCGCAACCCTGTCGGAATACCAGGTGATCGGCCTGGGAGATCAGGGCAATCTTGAACTGCGCCCCTTTCAACCCGGCTTCCCGGTCCTCCCCTACCCCTCCCCGAAAAAAAACTCGGAACACGCGCATCACTATCTGCGTGGCACGGAAAAAGCCATCCGACGCGGCCAGGCGGTCGGGCGTTTTGCTCTGCATCTGAAAAACAGGGGCTTCATACCGGATCTGATCGTGGGGCATGCCGCCTGGGGGGAGATGCTGTTTCTGCGGGACATCTTCCCGGACAGTCGCATGATCGGCTATTTCGAGTTCTACTATCAGCCCCAAGGGGGGGATGTGGATTTTGATCCGGAATTTCTTTTCAATGGGCTGGATGAGGTCTGCAACATCCGCACCCAGAACACCACCCATTTGCATTCGTTACAGGTGTGCGATCTGACCTGGAGTCCGACCCGCTGGCAGGCCAGCCGTTTTCCCGCTGTATACGCCGACCGCATGACCATCCTGCATGATGGCATCGATACCCGCAGCGCCACGCCTCGGGCGGATGCGGTCTTTTGTATCGGCGGCCATGTTCTGACGGCGCAAGACGAGGTGATCACCTATGTTTCAAGAGGACTGGAGCCCTACCGAGGTTTTCATCAACTCATGCGGCTGCTGCCGGATCTGCTGAAAAAACGTCCCCGGGCCCGGGTGGTGATCGTGGGGGAGGATGTGGTCTATTATGGCAAGCCCCCGGTGGAACACAGAAACTGGCGGGAAGCGCTGCTGGCCGAGATCGGCCCCATCGACTCCAATCGGGTGTTCTTCACAGGCCGGGTCTCCTATCGGGATTATCTGGCCATCCTGCAGATCTCCGCAGTGCATCTCTATTGGACCTATCCCTTTGTGCTCTCCTGGTCGCTGCTGGAAGCCATGTCCACGGGCTGCGCGATTGTGGCCTCCAACACCCCCCCGGTGCGGGAGGTGCTGGAGGATGGAGCAAACGGCGTTCTGGTGAATTTCTTTGACCGGTCAGCCTGGCTGGAGCAGATCACCCGGATTCTGGAGGATCAACCCCTCAATGCCGCCTTGCGGGCCAAGGCCCGCGCCACCATTGTCGAGGGGTATGATCTGCACGCGATCGCCTTGCCCAGGCAGTTGGCCATGCTGCAAAGCCAATGGAAACTCCGATGACTCACTAAACCGCAACCATCTTGGGATACGTTGTTTTACTGATAGGGGTCCAGGGGGATTATCCCCCTGGTGGGATCCAAGGGCAAAGCCCTTGGGACTTTGCCTTTGGCGCGCTTTT
>JADGAB010000094.1 GCA_015232245.1 Magnetococcales bacterium
ATGCATGTCATCCAGCAATACCGGACCGGAAAATGGCTGAGGCACCACCTCCAGACGACGACACTCCTCCCCCACTACCCGCTCCAGCAACTCTCCCAATAACACATACACCGTCTCCGCCCCCTGCTCCCGCAATCCGGTCAGCATGGGCGCCAGCCACCGCCCCAAATGGATCTCCAGAAACTTGCCCGCCGCATCCCCGGTAATGGAGGCCTCTTCTGTCCAACCGTTGTCCAACGCATACGCCTGCTTGAGCAGCAACCAACTGTAAAACTCCAACTCCGTACACAAATGATCCGGCATTTCCGGATTCAACTCGGAAACCTGCATGTTAAAGGCCCGGTAGAATCCATTGAGATCCGACAACTCCACCACCTGACCACCGATGCGCCGCGCATCCCCATAGGAGGTCTCATGCAGGGAAACCACATTCTTGGCCTGAAACAGACGAATGTGATCCGACTCCAGACTCTCCACGTCCGCACTCTCCCAACGCTCCTTGAAAAGTGCAAACGGCTCCTCCACCCCAGGCATCACCGGCTGCATGGACGCCATCAACTGCGCCAACCCTTCCCGATGCCCCGGTTCCGGATAGAAGAACCCCTGGGCCAACAAACGCATCATGGCCGCACGCCGCAACAGATCCTCCATGCGGGCCATCAGTTCGGGATCCTCCGTCTCCTCTGCTTCCAGCACTTCATCCGCCATGCCCGTTACTCCAATCACCAGAAATCCCCACCCTGAAAACCAAGAGAGAGCCAGGACATCCGCCCTGACTCTCTCCGAACACTCACCGTCAAACGACGGCAACGACTACTTGACCAGCTTCAGCGGCACCCAATCCGACCAGGCCTTGCGTGCGCCCACTTCCTGGGAACCACCCTCCCAAACGGCAAAGGAGATCACCGTATTGTTCCCCGGAATCAGTTGGGGAGCATTGGCGCCCTCCTGGTGCATCGGCGTGGCGATGACCACATACCAGACACCATTTTTCCAGACCCCACGACCATCGGCTTGCTGATGGAGCTTGGTGCTCAGAGTGCCAAACCCTTCGGCCACCTGATCCAGAACCGGGCTGTCCCGATGTTTGGCCACCGGATTGTCCACCCCCGCCGCTCCCATGTAGGAACGGATATCCATGGCCTTGAGCACCTGATCCGGATAGAGGTCCGTGGCGGCATTCGGGTAGTTGTCCCGAATGGTCATCTCGCGTTTGCGCTCCAGGTCGGCCTGGAACGCGGCACGCCATTGAATGATGTTCACCCGCTCTCCCGGGGCGCCCATCATGGGATTGGGAGAGCTGTCGGCCCGATAGAAAACCGGCAACTCGATGGCCGCCTGATCGCCGAAGCGATCCACCACCAGCCGGTCGCTCTTGGTGGGGTCTTTCCACTCCAGCAGCACGGCCAGCCATTGACCATTGTGCACGGCGCGGGCGTTGATTTCACTCACGGCGGGCGTGGGATTGTTGGGAGTGGCCACCACCTGGGGCTGCAAGGCCACCTTGACCGGCTTCACCTGGCTCCACTCCTTGGCGAAGGGATCCAGGATGGCGCCCTTGCCGGAGATGCGGGCCGCCTGCAGACCGCCATCCGGCGCCGGCATCGGCTTGGGCAACTGGGAGGCCAGATGCGGGGTCGCGGGGGCGGGTTTGGCCGCGTCGGTCTCCGCGCCGGTCGAGGCGCAACCCGACAGTCCCACCCCAAGGGCCGCGAGATACAGAATTTTTCTCATACCTTTCATGGATCGCTCTCCCCCTTGATCAGGTGATATTGCTGCGGACAGTTTGATAGGCTTCGTCAAAGGAGGGCCGCAGATAGATCGGCTCCTTGAACGGCACCCGAACCAGCTCGTCACCCTTCTCGTTGTAAGCGATGGCGAAACGATCCGTCACCTTGAAGTGATGCATGATGTCCGGAGTGGCGCCGAAGAGCAACAAGGCTCCCAGGAGTTTCTTGTCGTCGGCGGCCTTGCGATAGGTGGCGATGGCGGAACCCACATCCCCACCGAACAACTGTTTGAGATAGGCCGGAGGCACATGCACCGGCGGGATATAGTAGACGTTCGGCTCCAGCCCCAACTGGGGATAGAGGGGACGGGCCACCTTGGCGATGTGGATGATGTAATCCAGCGGATTGTCTTCCCGGGCCTGTTGCGGGGTGGTGATGAACCCTTGCAGGCGGATCTTGCCGATACAGGTCACGGAGCACTGGGTCTGCCGACCCTCTTCCACGGCTGGATAGCAACCCACGCACTTTTCGGAAACCCGGGTGATGCTGTTGAAGAAGGGTTTCTTGTAGGGACACCCGCGCACGCACTCCCGATAGCCACGGCAACGCATCTGGTCGATGAGCACGATGCCGTCTTCGGGCCGTTTGTAGGCCGACTGACGAGGACAAGCGCCCACGCAGGCCGGATAGGTGCAGTGATTGCAGATGCGGGGCAGATAATGCATCCATTGCATGTGGGGCACCTGCATGAAGGCCCCCTGGGTCATGCTGCCCACCGAGTCATCTTCGCTGATGTTCGGATGGGCATAGTCCAGATCATCGGGCAGATAGCCGAGAACCCGGTCGCCGCTGGGAGCGGCCTCGAAGATGGTCTTGCCCTTGTAGACCGAACCATCGATGTCCTGAACCCCGAGTTTGTCCAGGATGTTCACATCCCAGCCCAGGGGATAGAAACCGTAGGGTTTGGTTTCCACGTTGTTCCAGAACATGTACTCCTGACCACGACTGGAGGTCCAGGTGGTCTTGCAGGCCACGGTGCAGGTCTGGCATGCGATACACTTGTTGGTATCCATGACCATGGCAAACTGTTTTTTGGGACGCGCCTCGTCGTAGAGGTACTCCATTTCGCGTCCGATTTGCCAGTTGTATACTTTCGGCATGAGTCAACTCCTTGCTCGGTCGAGAGATCAGGTTTTGGTAATGGTCACGAAACCGCCGGCGAGATACTGCTTCATCGCCAGGCTTTCGTTGGCCGGGCGCAGCCCCAGGGCCGCCGGACGCCACATCCCCTTGCCGCCCAATCCCCCGTCCTCGGCCTTGGTGAACTTGGCGATGGATTCGCGGGGGGCGTTGGTGACGCAGTGGACATCCACGTTGAACCCCTTGGTCACCTCGTTGCTCCAGGACTTGCGGGTGATCAGGGTCTGGGTCTGATGGGTCGGCTTGAGCCAGGAGCGGGTCAGGCTCTGATGTCCGCCGTAACGGAACAGGGCCTGATAGTTGGTTTCCGCGTTCTTGGCCAGCCCGTCCGGACGGGACTCATGCGCCTTCACCGAACCGGGGGTGGCCATGTAGCCGTTGAACCACATGCGGGTCACGCCCCGGGGCGTGCCGGGATAGTACCGGGCACGACAGAGGAGACGGGCCACCTTGTATTCCGCCTTGCGTTTTGGATCGTTCCAGCCACGGAAGGGCAGATCGTTGGGGTCGCCGTCCACATACACATAGTCGCCATCGTTGATGCCCATGCTCTGGGCGTCTGCCGGATGGATGTCCACATACATCTCACCCACCGAGGGCATGCGTTTGTCGCGGCGGTACATATCCCCGAAAGGCCCGAACAGCACGGACATGAAGTCGGTGTCGATGGGGGTGGTGTGGGCGCCGTGACGGTATTTCGGGGTATGGAAAATGTAGGTCCACCCCCGACCGTTGAGGGGATGCTTGGAGGCCATCACCTCATCGACGGTCATGACCGTATTGCGCATCTGCCGGGACTGATGGCTGCGATCATTGGCATCGATGCCCCACTGGGCCGGCGTCTTCGGCGTGATGGCCGGGTGGGGCGCGGCGACAATGGCGCAGGGTTCGTGGAAGGTGGCATCCGACGGTTCCCGATAGACGATCATGTTCTCGCCCGCTTCGATGAACTCGATTTCGGGGCGGTAGAACTCCAGACGTCCGGTTCTGGTGTACCAGGGATGGGAGTCGGTCACCTGCTCATAGCTGTTGACCCGGGGATAGGTCCGGGTATTCATCAAGGCCGGGATCCCCTGTTTGGCCAGGTTTTCCAGAGCCGGGAAATTGTATCCCTTCAGGGGCGTGGAGCCGTCGATGATCCGCTGCAGGTAGACATCGACCCGGTTTTCGGCGATGAACTTCCACATCTGGTTGAAGCGGTCGTCACCGGTCATCTTGGCCAGATGCTTGGCCACGAGCATATAGGTTTCGTTGTCCGAAATGGTTTTGAAGATCCGCTTCAAAGGCGTGCTGGGATAGGCCTGGATGAACGGATTGGTATTGGATCCGGTCATGTCGGGCTGTTTGAGTTCCAGCCAGGAGTCCACGCCGTACACGATGTCGGAGTACTCGCAGGAGGCGGTCCACCACCATTCGTTGTAGACCACCACTTCGGCCTTGGGCAACGTGTTGAACACCACGTCGTAATGGCCTTTCTGGTTGCCGAGGCTGGAGTTGGAGTTGACCTGCCAGATGGCTTTGGTCGGAGTGGGCATGTGGGCGCCGGCGGTGATTTTCTTGTTGCCGGCCTTCATGACCCGCTCGCCGTTGGCCCAGTAGTGCATGGACTCGGGACGCAGATAGAGCTTGGGAGCCACCGCGCCCGTGGGGTCGAGCTGGGGATGGAAGGGATCTTCCAGGGTCCAGCGCGGCACACCGGAGAACAGGGTGTTCTTGTAGACGCCGGCATAGCTGCCCACGTTGCCGCCGTGACGGCCCAGGTTGCCGGTGAGGGCCGCCACCAGGAAGATGGCCCGGTCCTTGTTGTCGTTGTTCCAGAACTGGTTGGGTCCCATGCCGGTGGCAAACAGGGTGGAGCCCCGGGCCGCGGCGATGTCCCGGGCCAGGGAGCGGATGCCCGCCGCAGGCGCCCAGGAGACTCTCTGGACCTGTTCCGGGGTCATGGAGCTGTCCAGATACTGTTTGGTCAGATCCAGCACGGTGCGGACCTGGACTTTCTTGCCGTCCGCCAGGGTGACTTCGAAGGTGCCCAGCATGGCCGGATCGATGCCCAGGGCATCGAAATGGGTGCCCATCTGATCGTGGGTCACGGCCTTGGCCTGATTGGTCTTGGTGTCCCACACCACGAAATCGGCGAAATCTCCGGTCAGGGCCTCGGGCACCTGAACGCCCATCTGCTTGGGCGTGGGCGCGGCCTTTTCTCCCTTGGGGATCACATGGGTCCAGTTGGTCATGGTGCTGTTCTTGCCGCCGAACAGGTCCACGGCCTTGAGACGCTCCAGGGAATCCATGCGGATCAGGGTGGGCAGATCGGTGAAGCGCTTGACGAAGGCGTCGTCCTGGAGTTTTTCCGCCAGAATCACCTGGGCCAGACTCAGGGCGAAGGCCGGGTCGGTACCGGGACGGATCACCAGCACGTCATCGCACTTGTTGGCCGTGGAGGAGTATTCCACGGTGACGGCCACGGTCTTGGCCCCTTTCAGGCGGGCCTCGGTGAGCCAGTGACCATCGGGCATCTTGGTGGAGATCCAGTTCATGCCCCAGGAGATGATGAGCTTGGCGTTCTCGGCGTCGAAGAGTTCGAAGTCGTTGGTCTGATCGCCGGTGACCATGGGATGTCCCGGGGGCAGATCGGTATGGAACGAATAGGAGTCCCAGGAACCTGAACCCTTGGCGTCGTCGTCGGAGACCTTGCGCAGGTGTTTGTCCAAAAGGGCCATGCTGTTGCCCATGCGGAAGGCGCCGAAGATGCGCACCGCGCCCTGCATGGCCATGCCGCCGCGGAACTTGGTCACCCGGGTTCCGGCGCCGCCCGCGGCGTTGACCATATCCGGATCATACTCCTGGGCCAGCAGATATTTCTTGCCCTGCTCCCCGGAGTAGGTCTTGGAGATGTTGTAGAGGGCCTTGGCGTGGTAGGTGGCGGCCTCGTCGTGGCTCACCTTGACCCAGCTGTCCCAGCCGCGACGCATCAGATCCCGGGGTGCGGCACCGGTTTTCTCGTCCCGGGGGAACCCCTTGTCCACCCACTGCTTGAACCCTTTGCGCAGATAGGCGCCGTTGACCCGGCGGTCGCCGTAGAAACGGCGGGCCAGAATCAGACCCTTCTGACAGCAGCGGGGATCCCAGCGATGGGTGGCCTGATTGCCATACAGATCCTGGGCCTTGCCATAACCATAGGTGGGCTCGATGCGCACCACCACATCGTTCTTCACATAGGCGTTGAGCAGGCAGTTGTGGGTGTCGTTTGGACAACACATAAAGACAAACGACTTGTCATGACGGAAAACTTCGCGATAAATCCGCTCCCACTCCCGATTGGGATAGGCCGCCAGGGGATTGTCCACCACCGTCGGAGCCAAAAACCGGTAACCGGCCATGACCCCGCTGGGGGCGGCCAGCACTCCGAAACCCGCGGCTCCCGCCGCCTGCAGGAACCTCCGTCGTGAAACGGTTTGATCCGATAACTTCATGCGTGACCTCCTGTTGTGATGATGGTACCCATGACTGCCTCCCCAGTGGAAATCGCCCGGCATGTCCGGCACCCGGTTTCCGGCCCAGATCCACCCTGTTTATAATTTATTGAAACTAAAGAATTACGCATCACAAAAACAAGCCGGATCCGGATTTCCAGCCTGCTGAATTCTCCTTGATGGAAAGAGAAAATACAATCCCTGTCAAGCACAGAACTTGATCTTGATCAATTTTAAAAAAAATAAATTTCCGCCAATATATTCATAATCGTGATAAGAATCAGTATCAATAAAATCCATAAAACAACTCCCTCCTATCCCCCCAGGCCCGACATGTCCCACAGGGAAGAGGCCTCCTCCGCGCCCACCTGGAAATGGTGCTGTCGGGGTTTGTTCCGCACCGCCTGCCGGATCATCTCGCACAACTCCGCATCGGAGGCGCCGTCCCGCATGGGGGTTTTCAGATCCACCTGATCCATGCCCCCCAGACAAAGCACCAACTCCCCCCGGGAGGTCAGGCGCATGCGGTTGCAGGTGTCGCAGAAATGCCGGGAACGGGCGGAAATGATCCCCACCTCCGCCGCGCTTCCGGCGATGCGGAAATAGCGCGCCGGTCCTGCGCCTCCCTCCCGGGGATTGGCGACGGGAATCAACCCTTTCTCCTCGCCGTGACAGGCCCGGGCGACAATCTCATCCGCCGACACGAAACGGTGCGCGCTCCCCAATCCGGCCCGTCCCACGGGCATGGTTTCGATGAAGCGCAGCACCAGACCGTGTTGCACGGCGAAATCGATCATGGCCGGAATTTCGTGATCGTTGACCTCCCGCATCACCACCATGTTGATCTTGACCGGTTTCAGACCGGCCCCGACCGCGGCCTCGATGCCGGCCAGCACCCGGGAGAGCTCCCCGCCCCGGGTGATGCGGGCAAAGGTGGCCGGATCGAGGGTATCCAGGGAGATGTTGACCCGGGCCAGACCCGCCTGTTTCAACTCCGTGGCGCAGCGGTCGAGCAACAGGGCGTTGGTGGTCAGGGAGAGTTCCCGCAGGGAGGGCAGAGCCGCCAACTCCCGCACCAGCCAGATCAGGTTGCGCCGCAAAAGGGGCTCGCCTCCGGTGAGACGCAGCCGGTCGATGCCCAGATCCACGAACAGACGCCCCAGACGGGCGATCTCCTCCAGGGTGAGCAGTTCCTGATGGGTGGGCAGCAGCGGTTCTCCCGCCGGTCGGCAGTAGTCGCAGCGCAGATTGCACCGATCGGTCACTGACACCCGGAGATAGCGGATGGCGCGTCCGTAGGAGTCCTCCATGCTCATGGTGTCAGATCCCGACCTTCATGGAACATCCCGCAAAAAGTGACCGCTTTTGCCGCCGCGTTTTTCCAGCAGGCGGACCGCGCCGATCACCATGCGCCGGTCCACGGCCTTGCACATGTCATAAATGGTCAACCCGGCCACGGAGACGGCGGTCAAAGCCTCCATCTCGACTCCGGTGCGGCCCAGGGACTTGACCGTGGCCTGAATCAAAATCCGCGCCCGGGCCGGATCCGCTTCGAACGCCACGGCCACGGAGGTCAGATCCAGGGTGTGGCAGAGGGGAATCAGCAGATCCACCCGTTTGGCGGCCATGATCCCGGCCAGCCGGGCGGTCTCCAGCACATCCCCCTTGGCCAGGCCCCGGTCCAGAATCAACCGCAAAGTCTCGGGGGCCATCTCCACCATGCCGCCAGCCACCGCCACCCGTTCGGTGACCGCCTTGGCCGAGACATCCACCATGCGGGCCGCCCCCTGGGCGTCGAAATGGGTCAATTCCAAAGAGTCAGTCATGCTCGATCCATTGAATGGTCACGTCGTCGCCATCCGTCAGCCGCACCGGTTCTTCCGGCAGCACGATCAGGACATTGGCCCTGGCCAGACTGGTCAGGATGCCCGATCCCTGCGGCCCCGTGGTCTCGACCCACACCCCGGATTCGTCGAAACGGGCCACGCCCCGAAGAAAATCCATGCGGTTGTGTTTTTTGTTCAGGGTACCCCGGAAGGAGGCGCGCATTCTTCTGGGCGGCTCGTCCAGGGCGCCCATCATCCGCAGCAGGGCGGGACGCACGATCAGCAAAAACACCGTCAGTCCGGAAACCGGATTGCCCGGCAGACCAAAAAACCGGGCATTGCCCAGTTGTCCATAAGCCTGGGGTTTGCCGGGCTTCATGGCCACCTGCCAGAAATGGATCGCGCCCTGATCCTGCAGCACCTCCTTGACCAGATCGTGATCCCCCACCGACACCCCGCCGGTGGAGATCACCGCGTCCGCCCGGGCGCCCCCCAGCGCCAGAGCCCGGGCGATGGCCTCCCGGTCATCCCGCACCAGTCCCAGATCCATCACCTCCACTCCCAGCGCCAGCAGGGCGGCGCGCAGGGCGGTCCGGTTGCTGTCGTAGACCTGACCGGGAAGCAGCGGCTCTCCCGCCTCCACCACCTCGTCGCCGGTGGACAGCAACGCCACCACCGGCTTGCGAAACACCTCCACCCCGGCGAAACCCAGCGAGGTCAACAACCCCAGATGGGCCGGACGCAACCGGCACCCCTTGGGGAGCACCACCGAACCGGCCCGGATGTCCTCCCCGGCTGGCCGGATGTTCTCGCCCGGCACCCGACCCGGCGGGATGGTCACCCGGTCATCGACCCTATGCGCCAACTCCTGCATCACCACGCAGTCGCACCCCGGAGGAATCGGCGCGCCGGTCATGATGCGGATCGCCTCCCCCGCCCCCAGGGGCTGCTCCAGCCGCGCTCCGGCGGGCAGATCGGCCACCACGGTCAAGGTGGTGGACTCCCTGGCGGAGAGATCCCCGCAATTGACCGCGTAACCATCCATGGCGGAGTTGTCATGGTTGGGCACGTTGAACGCCGCCATCACCGGCGCCGACAACACCCGACCCAGGGCATCCCCCACCCGCAGCAAAACCACATCCTCCACAGACCGGGTTTCGGCCAATACCCGACGCAACGCCTCTTCGAACGCGATCATCGCTTCAATGACCTCCTCCCCTGGCCATGCGCAGGGCATGGGGCACCAGATCCGCCACCGCCAGCAAACTGTTGAGCGCCCCCCGGGTGGAACCGGGCAGATTGATCACCAGGGTCTGCCCCCGGAAGGCGCTCACCCCCCGGGTCAGCACCGCGGAACGGGTCTCCTTCAATCCCGAGGCCCGGATCAACTCCCCAAAACCCGGCAACTCCCGGTCACACACATCCCGGGTGGCCTCCGGAGTCACATCCCGGGGACCGGGACCGGTGCCGCCGGTGGTCAGGATCAGATCCAGACCCGCGTTGCTGGTCCACTCCAGGAGCAGATCCCGGATCTGCTCCTGCTCATCCGGCAACAGAGTCCGCATGGCCACCACACCGCCATAGCCGAGCACCGCCCCTTCCAGGGCGTCGCCGCTCAAATCCTCGGTGCGGTTGCGACTGTCGGAGAGGGTCATGATCCCCACCCGCAATCCATCCCAATGGATGGCCGGGAGTCGCTCCGGTTCCCCCTCTTGCCCAGCATCGTCATGGCCGCAGCCGTGGCGATGCTCATGTATCGTGTCACTCTCCATTTTCTTGCTCCCCCATTGTCCGGCTGCCGCCTCGCAACCGGGACAGGCATCCACCCAGCGTGGACCCCCTTGCGCGGTGATCTCTTTTTTCCAGAAGGTGGCGTACAGTTTCAGATGATCGATCATATAGCGACAGGCGTCGAAGGCATTCCCCCGATGCCGGGCCGCCGCCACCACCAGCACGATGTTGTCGGCCACGTTCAACCGGCCAACCCGATGCACCACCAGCAACTCTTCCACCGCAAACCGCGCCCGGGCCGCATCCTCGATGCGGACCAGTTCGGCTTCGGTCATGCCCGGATAGTGTTCCAACTCCATGGCCACCACCCGATCCCCGTCGGTGTAGTCCCGCACCGTGCCCACGAAACTCACCACCCCGCCCACCACCGTGCGACCGGCAATCAGGGCGGCCACCTCCTGTTCCTGAGAAAAATCCTCGGTTTGAATGCGTATCATGGCTTTGTTCCAAAAACTGCCGCGCCCCTCCGGCGCGATGAAACGATCCGACACCCCGCCGGATGATTGTTCTTTTCACCCGACCAAAGTATCATATGCCGCGCCCGGCGTTTCCGAAAGAGTTGACGCGCGCGCCAACCCAATGCGACACCTCTTGCCCACATGAATGTTGATACAAAAACATGAACCATTTCCTGCCACACATCCATCGATTGCTTGCGCTGGTACTGGCAGCCGTTTTTCTTTGGCTGGACTCCTCCGAATCCTTCCAGCTTCTGGAATCCCGGTTCTTCGACCGGGCCATGCGGGCCATGACCCGTCCGGTGGGAGATCAGGTGACGCTGGTGACCATCGACGAGGCGGATCTGGAACGTTTCGGCCCCTGGCCCCTCTCCTGGCGCCATCTCACCCGCCTGATCGAGATCCTCCATCGGGGCAACCCACGGGTTCTGGGGATCGCCTTCCCGATTCAGGACGATCCGAACAACAAAACCGACGCCGAACTCCAGCCCCTGGAAACCGCCTTCCGGACCGCAGGCAACGTGGTGCTCAACCAGCCTGCGGAGTTTGTGGATCTCGTCAAATGGATGCTCGACAT
>JADGAB010000095.1 GCA_015232245.1 Magnetococcales bacterium
GAGACCCGTGGAAGACCACCACGTTGATAGGCTGGGTGTGGAAGTGCGGCAACGCACGTAGCTTACCAGTACTAATTGGTCCATTGGCTTTCAGCCACCCGCTTCGACATGTTCTACGAACCTACATGCCTGCTCCATTCAGTTGTCATGGATCGAAAAACCATTAGATACCGAATTTACGGATCTTCCTGGTGGCGATGGCGAGGAGGAAACACCCGATCCCATGCCGAACTCGGCAGTTAAGCTCCTTTGCGCCGATGATACTTCGTCTCAAGACGCGGGAAAGTAGGACACTGCCAGGAAGTTTTTTACATCGCGGGATGGAGCAGTCAGGTAGCTCGTCGGGCTCATAACCCGAAGGCCGGAGGTTCAAATCCTTCTCCCGCAACCAAAAATCAATGAGTTGGAGGGGTTTTTCAACCCCAACGAGAAAGCCGGTGTGACAATTTTGTGTCCACCGGCTTTTCTGTTTTCTTCGCGTACTCGGTAGCACCCCAGGGAATCGTGGTCAAATCTGCCCCCCTATCGGCCAGTTACCTGAGGGCGACCCCGTGATGCCAGGGAGAGACCCCCGGTAACTCAACAGCTCCTGCATGGTCCATGACTGATTCGCAAGGCCCGCCGCCGCCGCGGGAGTGGCGACGATCCACCCCGCCTCATTCCTCCTCATCTCCCGTCTTCCTACCCCCATGACCATCTGGCGCGTGACAGCGCACCTGCATATGACAAGCACAAATGCATGATCAGATCTTGACAAGAACCTGGATGAAGGGTACCACAATTCCATAACAAAGAGAAAATGTGTTACCATTTTCACAATCATGGGTCACGAGTGTACGGATAATCGAAACCTCCAGCAAGGCATGCATGGCTTTCAGAGAGGTGCAATTGACAACTATACCAGACGGCTTGGCAGACAGTTCATTGCAATTCAGTTTCTTATGAAATTTATTGTTTTACAGTATATCGTAAAGAAATTTAAAATACCCTGCCTTGGAGAGGCACCTTGGAGGTAATCTTTTTTTCATTTTTTGCATCGTGGTTAATTGCCACGATCTTGATCCGATACGCGCGTTTGCACGTGCAGTACTCATCCGATCGAGTGGACTCGGGTCCGCAAAAGTTTCATGCCAACTCCGATACCCCCCGTATCGGGGGTGTACCTCTGTTGGCAGGCTTGATTGCCGGGGTTTCGGTGATCGTTCTTGGGGATTGGGGCATGGAGGGTTGGACGCTCATGCTGGTCATGCTGCCAGCCTGGGGCGTCGGTATCGCTGAAGACCTTTACAAATGCATCCGCCCTCTGCCCCGTCTGTTGATGAGTTTTGTGGCCGCTTTGCTGGGAGAGTGGCTCCTGAATGCCCGTCTGGACCATCTGGGATTGCCACTGTTGGATCAATGGCTGGCGGGATCCATTCTGTTCAGCGGCGTGTTCACCATGCTGGCGGTCGGCGGTCTGACCCATTCCATCAACATCATCGACGGCTTCAATGGTCTGGCCGGCATGGTGGTGATCATGATCATCAGCGCCTTGGCCTATGTGTGTCACACGGTCGGTGATCGCTATCTGCTGGTTTACTGCCTGGCCATCATCGGGGCGACTCTGGGTTTCTTGAGCTGGAACTATCCTCTGGGGCTGATTTTCGCCGGAGATGGCGGGGCTTACCTGTGGGGATTCATGATCGCGGAAATCTCGGTTCTGCTGGTGACCCGTCATCCCGAGGTCTCCCCGTGGTTTCCTCTGCTGGCGGTGATCTATCCGGTCTGGGAGACCCTGTTCACCATGTACCGCCGAAAATTCCTCCGGGGTACCAGCACCGGCATCGCCGATGCCATTCATCTCCATTCGCTGATCTACAGACGCCTGGTGCGTTGGATGGTGGGCTCCAAAGAGGCCGGACACATCACCTATCGCAACTCCCTGACCTCCCCCTATCTGTGGGTGCTGGCCGCCCTCTCCATCGGACCGTCGGTCATCTTCTGGAACAACACCGTCATGCTGGTGATCTTTGTCGGCCTGTTCATTGTCGCCTATGTCACCTTGTATTCCAAGATTGTCCGCTTCCGTTCCCCCGCCTGGATGGTCATCCGACGCAAGGAGTAGTTGCGTCACACACGGCGCATTCTTTAAACTTCTGAAAAAAAAGCGGGGGTCTGAGAGATTCCTTCTCCAGGGTTCCCGGTGTTGGCTGAATGATGCACCATCGTCCTCCACTGAAATTTTTCCAGGAGGACGACGAGATGGAAGAGAGACCGAGGAGAAGCCGGTAGCCCGGTGGACTTTCGCAAGGGGATGATGTCGCTGGCCAAAGTCGAGCCTGTCACTCCCCCCGCTGATAGCGTCCCACCAGAGGATTCTCCACGCCACCCGCGACCCGGATCTTTTCCGCCGCCGCCTCGGCCTCGGGACGGCTGGCAAAGGGACCGGCGAAAACGCATTCGAAATGGATCTCCCCATTCTTGATCATCTTCCGATAGGCGGGAAGCGCCAGGGCGCGCATTTTTTCCATCAGGCGGGGCAGATCCGGGCTGTCCTTGGCATAACAGGAGAGATGCACCACCGCTCCCTGCCGGATCCCTTCGGGAACCGGAATTTTTTTTTCCTGGGTCACGGGAGGCTCGCCGCCCGTGACCGGCCTGATCACCGTCGGCGGGGTTGCCGGCACCTCTTGCCCCGATGCCGGGATGACCGGAAGGGCATAGGCATCCAGAGGCAGGATGGTGGCCGGGGTGAGTACGTAGGTCTGCTGAGGGGGGGGGGCCACGACAGGCGCGGGCTGGAGCGCGACCGGGGGAGTCCCGGTTCTGGCCACGGGGGGAGTCTCCTTCTTGGCGATCACCGGGCTTTCGGTTCTGGCTGGAGGGGATGTGGCGGTTCCGGGAGCGGCAACGGTTTCCGGTCGGGGGGTAGGGGTGGTTCCGGGGGCGGCCTGCAATGCCTGAATGGCCCGGCTCACCCGCGCCACCTGGGGATGATCCACCCCATGGCTGGCCACCAGCAGGGCCTCGGCGCGTCGCAACAGTCGTCCGGCCCGCTCCGTGGACCCCTCCTTGTGAAGAATCATTCCGAGATTGGCCAGCCAGTCGGAAAGTCCCAGGGGGTTGTTCTTGAAATAACGCTCGGCTGTGGTCTCGGACTGCTCGAACAGTCTGTCCGACTCCGCCTTCTGCCCCCGACGCGCGGCGATCTGGGCCAGATTGCCCAGAATGAACGCCTCCTGCAACGGCTCCTTGCCCATGCGCTTGCGGGTCACATCCAGGGCGCGCCGGGAGAGCAGCTCCGCTCCGGCCAGATCCCCCGCCCACAATCGCAACAAAGAGAGATCGTTCAATATCTTGACCAGACCCGGATGTTCCCGGTCTCCCAGGGCCTGTTCCCGGAGTTGCAACACCCGTTGCATGGCCGTCTCGGCCTCGCTGCGCCGTTCGATTGCGATCAACCCCTCTCCCAGACGCTCCAGACTTTCGGCCAGCTCCAGTCGCGCGCTCTCTCCGGATTTTTCCAGAATCTCCACCGCCCGGCGCAACAAGGGCTCGGCGTTTTTGAACGCCCCCCGGGCCGCCAACTGATGCCCCTGTTCTCGCAGGCATTCCGCCACCAAAGGATGTTCTCCCCCCAGGGTCTTCTCCCGGATTCGCAAAGCCTGCAGCACCGCATCCTGGGCCTTGGTATCCCGACCCAGGGCAAAACGGATCCGGGACAACACCATCCAGGCTTCCGCCACCCGGGGATGATCGGCCCACAATCCCTTGATCAATATCGGCAACGCCTCCTCCATCAGTCTGGAGGCGGTCTCCCGTTGCGACGGCTCGGCCATGAGCAGCCGGGCCAGATTGATCCGGGCGCTGGCGGTGTTCAGATGCTCCCTGCCCAGGGAGCGCTCCAGCGCGGCGACCACCCCTTCCAGCAGTTTGCGGGCGGAGGTGAAATCCCCGAGCCGCAGCCTGGCCCGGGCCAGACGGGTCTGGGCTTCGGCCAGTTCCGGATGATCCGCCCCCAGACGTTTGTTGAGGATCTCTGCGGCCCGACTGAAGGCGCTTTCCGCCTCCCGGTCCCGGCCCGAGGCCAAAGCCACCTCTCCCAACTGGGTCAAGGCAGCGGCGGTCACGCTGCTGTCTGCGCCGAATCTCTTGTCCGCCTCCTCCACCGCGCGACGCAAACGGGCCTCGTCTGCGGTCCGTTCTCCGGACCAGACTCCATCCGGCTGACCGGACAACAGGAGACTCAATAAAAATGCCAGACCCAACCCGCTCTGACGTCGCGATTGCCGTTGCAAAAACAAGGGATCCTCCCGGGAATTGATTCCATCCATCATGGCCGCTGCACCGCAGAATTATCGATCAATCCCGCATCCCGTGCAACTTGAATCCCATGGCGGGTATTGATAGGGGGCCAGCAATTGTTCCTTGATCCGGATCTCAAATACGTGTGACCAGAATGTGACCAAGGCGTGCGAGTCGTCAAGTGGGCATCATCAGGAACTTGCAAGGGTTGCAGTGGATTTCATGATGGTGTGATTTCGATAAAGATATGTTAAACCGCAACTATTTTTGGACGCGTAGTTTTGCTTATAGGGATTCAGGGGGATTGTCCCCCTGGTGGGATCCAAGGGCAAATCAAAAGGGCATTGCCAAAGCAATTCCCGCGCGCGCCCAGCAGGCCGCAAACCCGGAAAGGGGCTCGCAGGCGCGGGAATGCGTTTCGGGTTGCATTCCGCAGAGATTGATATCAATTTCTGCAGGGATGGCGCATGATATCAGCCAGTCCACTCTTTTTTGTGCTTGGAGTCGAGCATGCTTGAACCAACGCACCATTTCGTTCTGAAAACCCCTTTGTTGCCACCCTTTCCCGGGGGTCTGGAACTGGCCATGTTCGGCATGGGCTGTTTCTGGGGGGGCGGAGCGACTCTTCTGGCAGCAACCCGGAGTGCATGTCACCGCCGTGGGTTATGCGGCGGGTCATGTGCGGCAGCCTGCCTATGAAATGGTCTGTTCCGGTCGTTCCGGCCATGCCGAGGTGGTGCGGGTGGTCTTTGATCCGCGACAGATCCCTTATGATCGATTGCTGGTGTTGTTCTGGGAGGGCCACGACCCCACCCAGGGGATGCGCCAGGGCAATGACGTGGGCAGCCAATACCGCTCCGGGATCTATACCCATACCGAGGCGCAACAGGTCGAGGCTCTGGAGACCCGGGAGCGGTATCAACAGCGCCTGCGTGACGTCGGATGGGGTCCGATCACCACCGAGATTCTGCCTGCTCCGGAATTTCATTACGCCGAGGAGTATCATCAGCAGTATCTGGCCAGGAATCCCCGGGGGTATTGCGGTCTGGGGGGAACCCGGGTGAGTTTCGCGCCATGAACGTCACAGACGATCCCGGTCAACGGGTGTTGGCCTATCACGAACACAGCAAACACCGTCCGGACCGCTACGCGCCTGGACCGGGACATCTGGACTGGGCCAATCAGCCGGAGCCGTTCCGGACCTATGTCGGTGCGAAGTGTCTCTCTCTGCCGTTGCAGGCGGAGCGTCTGGAGGTTCTGTTTGCCGAACTCTACCGCCCCCTGGGAACGATCCCTGCGGCTGAGGTGAATCTGGCCTCGTTGGGAGTGTTGCTGGAGTTGTCTTTGGGTCTGTCCGCCTGGAAGGTGTACGGGGAGTCCCGGTGGGCGTTGCGATGCAATCCTTCCAGCGGCAACCTGCATCCCACGGAAGGGTATGTGGTGGTGCCCACCCTGCCTGCCTCGGGCAGGGACGGGGGGGTTGAGGCCGGGGTTTATCACTATGTCAGCCGGGATCATCGGTTGGAGCAGCGTCGGGTGATGCCGGGAGGCGAGGCGGAAGCGTGGGACCGGCTGTTTCCTCCGGGACAGTTTTTGTTCGGTTTGACCTCGATCCATTGGCGGGAGTCCTGGAAATACGGGGATCGGGCATTCCGGTATTGTCAACTGGATGTGGGACATGCGTTGTCGGCCATCCGGCATGCGGCGGCGGGATTGGGCTGGCAGGTTCGTCTGTTGACCGCGCCCGCGACCCGGGATGTGGTCCGTCTGTTGGGGCTGGCCACAGGCGGGGTGCGGTTCGGGGGTGGGGATGGGGAACCGGAACATGGGGAACTTCTGCTGCAGGTGGGTCGGGCGGAATCTGGTGGGGTGTCGATGAGTCCCCGAGTGGCCGGATTGGCGGAGATGGCCGGGCAGGGACCGTGGATGGGTCAGGCGAATCGTTTGAGTCGTCGTCATGGCATGGAGTGGCCGTTGGTGGAGGAGATGGCGGAGCTGACCCGACAGCCTTGGCAGGCGGAGATGGCGGTGTCGGCATCTCCGCCCCTTCCCCCGATGCTGGTGGGGGAGTCCGGGGATGTGCGGGCCGCGACACTGATCCGGCAGCGGCGCAGCGGGCAGGCTTTCGATGCCCGGGCGTGGCTGGAATCCCGGGAGCTGTGGCGGATTCTGGATGCCACGCTGCCCCGGTCCGGTTGCGCCCCCTGGGATCTGCTGCCCTGGCGGCCCCGGGTGATGCCGGTGGTGATGATTCATCGGGTGCGGGGAGTGGAGTCGGGTTTGTATCTGTTGTTGCGGGATCCGGAGCGTCTGGAGGGGTTGTGGGGGGCGCTGGATGGGAATTTTCTGTGGAGCCGGGTGTCTGATTGTCCAGAGCATCTGCCGTTTTACCTGTTGCGTCCGGGGAATTGTCAGGAGAGCGCCTATTGGATCTCCTGTCAGCAGGAGATCGCCTCGGACGGGGTGTTGTCTCTGGGGATGCTGACGGCTTTTCCTGCGGAGTTTCCGGCCTGGCCGTGGATTTATCGTCAGCTTTACTGGGAGGCGGGCATGGTGGGGCATACCCTTTATCTGGAGGCGGAACGGGCAGGCATGCGGGGTACGGGGATCGGCTGTTTTCTGGACGATATGTTTTATCACCTGTTGGGGCTGCGTTCGGAGCGGTTTCAGACGCTTTATCATTTCACTTTGGGGAGTCCTCTGGCCGATACCCGTCTGACCACCGAGCCGCCCTATTCATCTTCCGCCGCTCCATGAAGCTTTGGGGAGAAGATCATGCCTTTTCGTTGGAATCCGGAGTTGCAGAGTCAGGACATCACGCCCGAGTCCTGGTTTCGGGAGCGGCGGCGTTTGCTGCAGGGCGCGGCGGTCGTGGGGGCCGGGGTGTTGCTGGGGGTGGAGCCGTTCGGGGAGGTGACGGCCAAAAGCGAGCCTTTGAGCGATGTGCGTCCCGGGGTGGTGACGCTGGACGAGGCGCAGACGCCGTTCAAGGATGCCACCGGTTATTGCAATTTCTACGAGTTGGGGTCTGGCAAGGAGGATCCCTCCCGACACGGGGGGAAGCTGGTGACCGACCCCTGGAGTGTGTTGATCGACGGGGAGGTGGCCCGGCCCGGGTCGGTCTCCCTGGAGGAGTTGTTGAAGCCCCATCCTCTGGAGGAGCGGGTTTACCGGATGCGTTGTGTCGAGGCCTGGTCCATGGTGATTCCCTGGGTGGGGTTTCCTTTGGGAGATCTGTTGAAGCGGTTCGAGCCCACTCCCAAGGCCAGGTATGTGGCCTTTGAGACCCTGCACGATCCCAAACAACTGCCGGGGCAGAGCCGGAATGTTTTGCAGTGGCCTTACCGGGAGGGGTTGCGGCTGGACGAGGCCATGCATCCGTTGACCATTCTGGCGGTGGGCATGTACGGTCAGCGTCTGCCCAATCAGAACGGCGCGCCGTTGCGTCTGGTGGTGCCGTGGAAATACGGCTTCAAGGGGATCAAGTCCATTGTGCGCATCACCTTGACCGAGCAGCAGCCGGTCACCTCCTGGAATCTTCAGGCCCCCGAAGAGTATGGATTTTTCGCCAACGTCAATCCGGAGGTGCCCCATCCCCGCTGGGAGCAGAGTTCGGAGCGGCGTTTGGGAGAGTTCAGGCGGCGGGAGACCTTGCCATTCAACGGCTACGCCGCCCAGGTGGCGTCCCTGTATGCCGGAATGGATCTGGCGCGGTATTTCTGATGGCAAGAGTGCGCCGTTGGGTCTGGCTGGTGAGTCTGATTCCGCTGGCATGGCTCGCGTGGGGGGCGTGGCAGGGGGGGCTGGGGGCCAATCCGGTGGAGCGGGTGATCCGTTTTTGCGGGGATTGGGCTTTGTGGGGGTTGTTGCTGACTCTGACCGTCACCCCCTTGCGGCGGATTCCGGGTTGGAGCGGTTTGATCCGTTACCGGCGCATGCTGGGGTTGTCCGCCTTTTTTTATGCCGTGTTGCATGTCACCGGCTATGTGGTGCTCGATCACTTTTTTGCCTGGCAGACCATTCTCAAGGACATTCTCAAGCGTCCCTACATCACGATAGGTCTGACCGCCTTTTTGCTGCTGGTTCCCCTGGCCATCACCTCCACCCGGGGATGGATCCGCCGTCTGGGAAGCGCGTGGCAGAAGTTGCACCGGTTGATCTATCCGGCCTCCGTGCTGGTGGTGATACACTATTTTATGATGGTCAAGGCCGATTACCGGGCGCCTCTCGTTCATGCCGGGATTCTGGGGGTGCTTTTGGGTTGGCGGGTGGGTTGGTGGTTGTGGCATCGGCAACCGGTGGGGTGAAGCAAGTGGTCTTGTTTTTGCTTAATCTTTGACGAAGGAACGCCATCACCCGATACGCATCGAGACCGATAGCCCATGTTGATCGAATTCACTGTCCGCAACTTCCGATCCATCCACGATACCATCGTGCTGGACATGTCACCGGCCCAGAACCTGCGCCGTCTGCCCGGCAACAGTTTCGCCACCGGTTTGACGGCCCAGCCCCGTCGTTTGCTGCGTTCCGCCCTGGTGTATGGTCCGAATGCCTCCGGAAAATCCAACCTGATCCGTGCCGCCGCGTTCATGCGCAACCTGGTGCTCAACTCCAACCGCAAGCCGGTGGAGACGCCCCTCATGGAGGAGCCGTTTAGGTTGCATCCGGAGACCCGTAACGCTCCGAGTGTGTTCCAGATGATTTTTATTGTTGAAGGAAAACGCTATCAGTATGGTTTCGAGGTGAACCGGCAGCGGGTGCTGGGGGAGTGGTTGTATGAGTTTGCAGGGGCTCGGAATCTGATCCTTTTTCATCGGGAATACCAGGCCGGGCAGGATCGTTATACGGTCCAAAGTGATGCGGGGTCGGCCATCCGTGATGCACTTTTGGTCATGCCAGAGGATTGGTTGGCGCTGACCATGCTGGGACAACAGAAGCAGGTATCTGCGAAGGGAATCAGCAATGCCTATGAATGGTTTTTTTTGAAACTTGACATTCCTTTAACTAATCAAAATGAGTTGTCAGCAACAAAATATTTCATGCAGGAATTCGGACATGAATGGTTGATGGATTTTTTGAAAGCAGCGGATTTTTTGATTGATGATGTCATTATTCAAGATCGAATCGATCAACTGCCGGATGAAATGGTCGAGGCAGCAGAGAAGAATTTAGTTGATTTTTATTTCATGATGCCTGATATTGCTCGAAAAAAATTAGACTTTTCATCGAAAAATCAAATAAAATTGTTTATTGATAGATTCTTCAGTGGGATAACAGGAACCATTAAAATGGTTCGCTCGGATCCAGTCACGGGTGAGAAAATTCCTTTTGAAGCAGACATGGAGTCCAGAGGAACAAGGCAGATGCTTGCGCTGGCTGGAGCGTGGCAGAAAATCTTGATGAATGGTCAAGTCTGCTTCATCGACGAAATCGAGGATGGTCTGCATCCCAGGTTGGCCCGTTTTCTGGTGGAGATGATGCATGATCCGGCGATCAATCCCAAGAATGCCCAGTTGATTGCCACCACCCACGATACCAGCCTGTTGGATCACCGGCTGTTGCGTCCGGATCAGATCTGGTTGATCAACAAAAAGCGGGATCACGCTTCGCATCTTTATTCTTTGGCGGATTTTGACATCCAACTGAAGAAACACGAAACCTTGCAGCAGCACTATCTGGATGGTCTCTTCGGGGCCGTGCCCATGGTGCGCAAGCGGCGTCTGGCGGATGTCATGGATGCCCTGGCCACCCGGGAGCAGACCCCGTGAGTCTGTCCCAGCCCAAAGTCGACTTTGGCAGGCGGAAGACCGGCGGAAAGTCTGTCCCGGAAAAATTGCTGATTGTCTGCGAGGATTCAAAGAGCGGATTGCACTATCTGGAAGACCTGGTGGACCATCTGCAACTCTCCTCCGTGACAGTCATTCGCACCAGTTCGGGGGGCAAGGATCCGAAAAACCTTGTGGATTATACCCGAAAAGAGCTGAACAGGCAGGGGTTTGCAGCCGCCTGCGCGGTTTTCGATGGGGATGTGATGCTGCGGGGGGGGACCGAGAAGGCCAGGTTTGACGCCGCCATCGCCAAGGCGGCGTCAGGGATTGAGGTGTATGTTTCGGTGCCCTGCCTTGAGTTCTGGTTTCTGCTCCATTACGAAGAGACGGATCAGCCGTTTTCGACGTGCGACGAGGTGGGTCGTCGGTTGGGTCAGAAGATGGGGAGATATGCGAAATCCCTGGGCAATGTGTTTGAACTCTTGCACGCCCAGGGCGATTCCTGGTTGGAAAAAGCCATGGCGCGGGCCGAACGCATCCGCCACGGCAACCCGGATCAGGCGTATCCCAACCCATCCACCGGGATGGACCGGTTGATCGAACGGTTGCGCGGCATGGTGATCTGAAGCACTCCCATTTCGGGATGCTGACCTTTGGACCCGGATTTTCCATTGGCGGCCATGCGGGACGCGCGGCTGAAAAAGGCGCCGCCTGCGGCGACCTGCCGGGCGCGCCCGGGAATTGCTGCGCAATTCCCTTTTGAAAAGCGCGCCTGAAAAGCAAAGTCCCAGGGGTTTCACCCCTGGACCCCACCAGGGAGATAATCCCCCTGGACCCCTGCAAGTTTATTTGTTCGTTTTCTTCGCTTTGGAAAACGCCGCCGCCATG
>JADGAB010000096.1 GCA_015232245.1 Magnetococcales bacterium
ACCGGCGCGATCACCACTCCCTGGTGGCCTATGTCATGGTCCTCAACGTGGGGGGCAACGAGTTCGGCATGGTGGTGGATGAGGTGCTCGACAGCGAAGAGATCGTGGTGAAACCGCTGCCGGCCTTCTTCAAGGACAACCCCTGCTTTTCGGCCACCACCATCCTCGGGGATGGGAGCGTGTCGCTGATCATCGACTACGCCGGACTCATGGAGCAGGCGCTGATCAACTTCAGCAACGTGGAGCGGGCCACCCGCATGGACCTGGACGAGGAACGCCGGGCCGCCCTGCGGGAAAAACAGAACATCATCCTGCTGGAGACCGGCACCGGACTCATCATGGGCATTGTCCACAGCATGGTGCGCCGCGTGGAGAAAATCTCTCCGAAACTGCTGGACACCATCGGCGGACTCCCCTATGTCCGTTACGACGGCAAGACCTTCCGGGCCATCTACCCGGATCACGTCCTGGGACTGGAAGGCATGGGGCTCTCCCGTGGCACCATGGAGTCCGAGGAGGAGGAGGATCTCAACCTGTGCATGGTGGTGCCCAACATTCCGGACATCCAGGCGGGCCTGATCTTCTCCCGCATCATCGACACCCGGGAGACCAACATCGATCTGGATTGCCGCGCCATCCAGGCCCCCGGGCTGTTCGGTTCGGCCCAGATCGACGACCGTGTGGTGCTCTTCCCGGATGTCAACGCGGTGTTCGAAATGGCCGGCATCCGTCCGCCCTGGCTGCCTCCCCAGGTGGAAGGGTCGGGCTTCCGCGCTCTGGTGGTGGACGACACCCCGTTCTTGCGGGTGCTCACCAGCAACTACCTCAGTTCGGTGGGCTTCGAGGTGGATCAGGCCGAAGATGGCCAGGCCGCCATCAGCATGCTCAACCGGGGCGACTACGATCTGTTGGTGACCGACCTGAACATGCCGGTCATGGATGGCTTCGAGTTGGCCAATGAACTGAATGGCACACCCCATGCGGAGATTCCGATGATCGCCACGACCTCCTCCATCTCCTCGGAGCTGGAAGACCGTTGCGCCCGGGCGGGCTTCGTCAGTTGTGTGCCCGCCATCGACAAGAACCGGTTGCTCAAGGTGGTCTCCACTTTGCGCCCCCGTTGATGCTTTGACACCGTGCAACCAGAACCGCCGGAGTAACCCAAGCCATGCTCGTCAGCACTTTCACCCTGGGCGACCTCTATCTGGGGATCGACATCATTCTGGTCCGGGAGATCAACCGTTCCATGGAATGCACCCCGGTTCCCGGCTCTCCGGACTACATCCGGGGCATGCTGAACATTCGTGGACGGGTGATCACCCTCTTCGACCTGAAATCCCGGCTCTGCTGGTCCAAGCCGGATTCCGGCGAGAGCCGGGTCAAACAGTACAATGTCATCATGAAAACCCGGGACGAGGTTTTAAAGATCAATCACGAACTGGCCATGACCAAATGCCCCTGGGAAGATCCGGTGGGTCTGGCGGTGGATCAGCTCGGGGATGTGCGGGATATCGTGGACGACAACATTCTGCCTCCGCCAGCCAACCTCACCGGCATTGCCGCGGATTTTGTCCATGGGGTGGTGGAGTTCGAACGCAATCTTCTGATCATCCTCGATGTGGCCACGGTATTGGGGCTGAACAATCAGGCATCAAGTTGACCTTGACATGACCGAAAGGAACGAACAGCTCATCACGGAGATCCGCGAAGAGCTCAAACGCGAAGTGGACAGCGTCCGCTGGGAGATGACGCAGATCCGCTCGCTGGTGCAGGATGCCATCGTCAAACTGACGGATAGCTTCAATGGTCTGCGTGACAAATCCAACGATCAACACGCGTTGGTTTCCTCCCTCACCCAGTCCATGGATGTCTCCAAGGAAGCGGACGAATCAACGATCAGCATTCGCAAGTTCGTATCCGAAACCGACAAGATCCTGCGCACCTTTGTGGATCACATCATCCTGGTGAGCCGACAGAGCATGGAAATGGTCCATCGCATCGACGCGCTGGCCGGTCAGATGCACGAGGTGGTCGTCCTGATCAAGGACATCAACGGCATCGCGGAACAGACCCATGTGCTCTCCCTGAACGCCCGCATCGTGGCGGCCCGGGCCGGTCAGGCGGGACGCTCCTTTGCCGTGGTGGCCGACGAGGTGCGCAAGCTGGCCGGCAACTCCCACGCCTTCAGCGGCAAGATCAGCGATGTGATCGATCAGGCCCGGGAAAACATCCTGGTCACCAAGGAGATCATCGAACTGATGGCCTCCAAGGACATGAGCTTCGCCATCGAATCCAAGGGCCGGGTGGATTTCATGATGGAAGAGGTCAACGCCATCGATGCCATGACCACCGAAACCATCGGCAAGGTGGCGGAAATCACGGATGAAATCAACATGCGGGTCGGCATCGCGGTGATGTCCCTGCAATTCGAGGACATGGTGACCCAGTTGACCCAGAGCATGGAACGCAAGTTCGTGGTGCTGGAGCATCTGGTTGAGCTGTTTCCGTCCGATCTTTCGGATGCGGGCGTGGCCACCATGCGGGAAGCGCTCGCTGAACAGATCGAGCGCTTCAACACCGCCGACCGTCAGGCAGTCCAACAGACCAATATGGACGAAGGGGATATCGAGCTGTTCTAGCGTATCCGGCCAGCCTGAAGATCGGTTGTTGCAATCATCACTCACTTAAACATGACAGGAGAAGAACATGTCTGGAACCATCAACGTCAGCCGCAATGACAAGGAGACGACCATCAGCGTCAAGGGGCGTTTCAACTTTGAAATGCACTCCCAGTTCCGCGCTGCCTATCAAAGCGACTCCGGCGACGAGAATCAAGGCAGACGGTTCGTGATCGATCTGGCGGGAACCGAATACATCGACTCCTCGGCGCTGGGCATGCTGCTGCTGCTCCGCGAGGAGGCCGGCGCCAACGAGTCGGACATCGAGATCATCAACACCCGTCCGGAGATCCGCAAGATCCTGGAGACCGCCAATTTCCAGCGCCTCTTCAAGATCGCCTGAGATTGACGGAGACGCCGCACCTGACCGCCCGGAAACGTTAGAAAAAAATACGGCATGAAGATCCTGATCGTCGATGATGACCCGATCAACCGCACCATTTTGCAACGGTTGCTGGGCAAGGAAGGACACGAGGTCATCACCGCCGACAACGGCGTGGATGGGGTGGACCGTTTTGTCGAGCACCAGCCGGATCTGGTGCTATTGGACATCCGCATGCCACGGATGAACGGCTACGAGGCGGCCCAGCAGATCAAGCGGATCAGCAGCGCCCGGTTCACGCCGATCATCTTTCTGACCGCAGTCACCGACGAAGAGGGGCTGGTCCAGTGCATCGACGCCGGCGGGGACGACTTTCTGACCAAGCCGTTCAACCGCACCATTCTGCAGGCCAAGATCGGCGCCATGGAGCGGATCCGGCAACTGCATGCCCGGCTGCGGCTGCAGAAGGAGGAGTTGGAACTCCATCAGGAGCGGGTCCATCAGGAGCTGGAAGTGGGACGGCATATTTTCTCCCACATCGTCAGCGCGGGCAATCTGATGGACGCCCCGTGTCTGAACCACTGGACCTCCCCGATGACCCTGTTCAACGGGGATCTGCTGGTGGCCAGTTACAATCCTGCCGGCGGTCTGCACATCATGCTGGGGGATTTCACCGGACACGGGCTGTCGGCGGCGGTGGCGGCCATGCCGGTGGCGGACATCTTCTACGACATGACCGCCCAGGGTTTCACCATCGGCGACATGGCGGAAGCGATGAACGTCAAGCTGTTGTCGATCATGCCCAAGCGGATGTTCTGCGCCGCCTGTCTCATTGAGGTGGACTACCGGCAGAAAAGCCTGAACATCTGGAACGGCGGACTGCCGGATGTGTTGATTGCCGACGGCTCCGGACGCATCGCGCACCGGATCGTCTCCAGCCGACTGCCTCTGGGGGTGGTGCCCATGACCCGGGAGGACCGCAAGGTGGAACTTCTGGAGATGCACGGGGATTACCGGGTGTTTCTGCTCTCCGACGGGGTGACGGAGGCCACGGATCCACAAGGGGGCATGTACGGCACGGAACGTCTGGAGAGCCATTTTGACGGCTCCCGGTCTCCCGAAGAGCTGTTCCGGGGCATCCTGGACGATCTGGAACGGTTTCGCGACGGGGCCGAGCAGACGGATGACGTGAGCCTGCTGGAGATTGTCTGCGCGCGGGCCTCCGAGGATCCCCGGGGCATTGATGCCAAGCGGCAGCGCACCGCGATCCCCCCCACCCCCTGGGAGGCGTCCTTCACCTTCAGCGCCCAGACCCTGAAATCGGTGGATCCCCTGCCGACGATCATCAACGCGGTGATGAACCTGCAGGCGCCCACCGGCCATCGGGAGCGGTTGTACACGATTCTGGCGGAACTTTTTTCCAACGCCCTGGACCACGGACTGTTGCAACTGGATACCCGCACCAAGAAGAGTCCGGAGGGTTTCATCCAGTACTACACACAACGGGAGGAGCGTCTGGCCCGTCTGGAACAGGGGACGATCCGTCTGGAACTCGCCCATCTCCCCCGCCCCGGGGATCCGAACGGCAAGGAGCCCATGGGGGGAGAGATTCACATCCTGATGGAGGACAGCGGAGCGGGTTTCGAACTGGCACAGGTCCACACGCAACTTCTGGGCAACACGGGACACGGAGGCCGGGGGATCGCGCTGATGCGTTCCCTGTGCCACTCTCTGGAGTATCAGGGGCGCGGCAACCGCGCCAAGGCGGTCTATCGATGGACGGTTTGAAAAAGGCAACCCGAATGGACGAGGTTCATGGCTGAAGCCCTCAAGGTCATGGTGGTGGATGACACCATCACCTATCGCATGATCATGAAGACCGTTGCGGAGAGCATACCGGGCGTGCGGGTCACGGCGACATCTTCCAATGGCCGGCTTGCTTTGGACAAGGTGGTTGCCCAGTACGCGGCCAACGACCCGGAGAAGCCGGATCTGGTGTTGCTGGATGTGGAAATGCCGGTGATGGACGGACTGGCCACGCTCAAGGAGTTGCGCAAGCGGTTTGCGAAGCTGACGGTGGTGATGGTGAGTTCCACCTCCCGATCCAACGCCAACATCATCGTGGAGTGTCTGAACGCCGGGGCCATGGATTTTCTCACCAAGCCTCTGGAAAGCAATGTGGAACGGGCCAAGACCGCCCTGCGGCAGAGCCTGGAACCGATTCTGACCCTGTTGCGCCAGAACCTGGACACTTCGGATGTGACGATTCCCGGGGGTGGTCCGACCACCCCGACGCCGACACCGGCGGTCAACGCCTTCGCCACCATGCCGGCCAGCGCCCCCCGGCCCCAGATGCCATCGCCCCAGACCACCTTCCGCCCCCCGCTCCAGCCCCAGGAAAAAGCGGCGGTGATGCCCTCCGTGATGGCGCCGCGCATCGCGGTCTCCATGAAGGCGCCCATTCAGCCGGAACTGCTGCTGATCGGTTCCTCCACCGGGGGACCGGCGGCCTTGACCACGATCTTTGCCATGATGCGGGAGAAACTCCCGATTCCCACCCTGATCGTGCAGCACATGCCCCCGGTCTTCACCACCTCCCTGGCGGCGCAGTTGAGCCGGGCCTCGGGTCTGCCGGTGAAAGAATCCAGGGACGAGCAACCCCTGACACCTGGAAGTGTCACAATCGCCATGGGAGGTCGTCATATGACCTTGCAAAATCGCGACGGAACGTTCAAACTGATTCTCAATGATGGCCCCAAGGTCAACGAGTGCCGACCGGCAGTCGATGTGCTGTTCATGTCTGTGGCAGCCTCTTTCACGGGCCATGTCCTAAGCGTCATCCTCACCGGAATGGGACGGGATGGCACCAATGGCGTGGATGCCCTGAAACGTGGCGGCAAGACATGGTGTATTACTCAAGACAAAAGCTCCTGTGTGGTGTACGGCATGCCCCGATCCGTTGAAGAGAAAGGTCTTTCCGACGAGTCATTGTCTCTGGACGCCATCGCTCCCAGGATCATTCAACTCTGCAACTCATCAGTGGCCCGCTGACCATGGCCATCACCAAAGAAGAATTCGACCTCATCCGCCATTTCATCAATGATCGCAGCGGCATTCAGATCAATCCAGGCAAGGAGTATCTGATCGAGAACCGACTGACTGTCCTGCTGGTGCAAAACGGCTGCGAGAACTTTGTCCAACTGCACGCCAAACTGCAAACCGACGCCAGTCTGGGCACCAAAGTCATCGACGCCATGACCACGAATGAAACGCTGTGGTTTCGCGACGACTCCTTTGCCGCGGCCTTGAGCGATCACGTGATCCCGGCACTGGTGAAAAAGGCCCGTACCGCACCCCAGGTGCGCATCTGGTCATCCGCCTGTTCCACAGGCCAGGAACCCTACTCCATCGCCATGATCCTCCTGGAAGAGTTGAAAAAGGTGGACTCCCCGCCGCCAGTGGGCAAATTCTCCATTCTGGCCACGGATCTCTCGCCCTCCGCCATCGTTCTGGCCTCGTCGGGACGCTACAGCCAACTGGCCATCTCCCGGGGCATGCGTCCGGAGTTCCTGGAACGCTACTTCAAGAAAAACGGCATGGTCTACGAGGTGGCCCCGGATATTCGCAACCTGGTCAAATTTCAACAGTTCAATCTCATGAGCCCCTTCAAGGAACATGGTTTGTTTGATTTTCTCTTGTGCCGCAACGTGTTGATCTATTTCTCGGATGAGCTGAAGCGTCAAATCTATGGCAAGATCCATGACAGTCTGAACAAGGATGGCCTGCTGGCCATCGGAGCGTCTGAATCTCCGCGAGGATATACAAACGCGTTTCAACAAGCCATGATGGGCAGTGCAGCCATGTATCGCCCCACGTGAGCAATGCCAGGCGAGTCGCAACCAGAAAACACGTTTTGAAAAAGTGAAATCTCATGAAATTACTCACTATTGACGACTCCAGAACCATCCGTCGTGTAATCAGCGGCATCGGCGCCATGGTGGGCTTCGAGGTACTTGAAGCGGAAAACGGCGATGCGGGCATCAAGGTTCTGGAAAATCAGGGGGAAGAAGTCGCCCTGATCCTTCTGGACTGGAACATGCCGGGCATGAACGGCCTTGAGGTGCTCAAACTGATCAAGGCCGATCCCCGTTGGGCGCACATCCCGGTGATGATGGTCACCACCGAAGGGGAAAAGGATTACATCATCCGGGCGATCCAGGCCGGAGCCATCCACTATCAGACCAAGCCCTTCACCCAGGAAGAGATGGCGACCCGCATCATGGAAGCCCTGGGCATGGGCGGTCTGTAGGCGGCTGATCTCCTTTTTCACCCTTTTCCCCATCCAAAGGAGCCGCCCATGAGCGAACCCAATGCCACCGAGATGATGAACAGACTGCTCAATGGCCTGCGCCTGGCCGTCACGGAGATGATGACCGCCATGGCCATGTCCGAAGTGGTCTTTGCCGGCCAGGAGAGCTGCGACGCCTTTTCCTTGTCCAGCGAAGTGGTGGGACTGGTACGTTTGGACGGACAATTGCATGGGATGGTGGGAGTGGCCTGCAGCAAGGATCTGCTGCGGGAGATCGTCTCCCGCATCGTGGGACTGGCCCCGGCGGATCTGATCATGGAAGACCTGCTCGACGGCGCGGCGGAACTGGCCAACATGGTATGCGGCGGCATGAAAACCAAAGCCCAGATCGGCAATGTGAACCTTTCGCCGCCGGTCTCCATCGTCGGCCAGGAATATATTGCCCAGTGGAAGACCAATCGTCCGACAACGGTCTTCACATTCCAGATGGATGAGGGTGTGCTGCGGGTATATGCCAGCCTGTAGTCCAAAAAACAAAAAAAAGCTTGAATCCAAGAGCATTTTTTGCGATGGTATCGTTTTTTACTAAACGGTGTTTTGTTTCAACCAGCCCGATGGATTTCTAGAGAGGAAATATGCGCGTACTGATCGTTGACGACTCAAGCGTCATGAGGAAGATCGTGGCTCGTGGCCTGCGTCAGGCCGGTTTCAAGATCACGGACATCCTGGAAGCGGGCGATGGCCAGCAGGGAATGGACCTTCTCAAGACCGACTCCAACTTCAAGCTGATCCTCTCCGACTGGAACATGCCAGTCATGGATGGACTGAGTTTCGTCAAGTCGGTGCGCAGTGGTCCGCCGGCCATCAAGAACATTCCCATCGTCATGGTGACCACGGAAGGCGGCGAGTCCAAAGTCGGCGCAGCCATGGAAGCGGGCGCCAATGGACACATCAAGAAGCCCTTCACGCCGGAAACCCTGCAAACGGAACTGGAACGGTTCCTGAAATAGCCTTTTTCGACCTGTGGGAGAAACCCGCAACAACCCGCGCCACTGCGCGGGTTGTTGCGGTGGTTCCCAGACGAACGCGCATCACCTCTCCTCACCTGCCCTACCGCTTTGCTCCCAGACCAGACTTTCGGGTCAGATTGTTTCCTGGTATGAAATTTGCTTTAACTCACTCGCCAGATCCTTGGATCAACGAAGACCAGCGGATTGACACTTGAGCGAGCCTGAAAAGCAATGGAAACACCCCAAGATATCGTCAAGCGGGCACGTCCTTTTTTCCTGAATTATTTCACGAAACTGGGCAACGACCTGAACACGTTGACCGCCGCGCCCGTGGTCTGCACCCTTCAGGAGATCGAGCTGAACCGTGGTCGCGATGACCTGGAGATGCTCTTCGAGTCGGATCGCAGTGTGGCCTATGTCACCGAAGACGGCATGCACTCGGGTGACATTCACCTTATTTTTGACATAGCCACCTCCATTGCCCTGACCGGCCTCATGATGATGATGGGGGCCTCGGTCATTCAGAACCAGGTCAAGAATCGGGAATACAACGAAGAGATCCAGGAAGGGTTTCAAGAGGTTTCCAACCAGGTTGTCGGGGCGCTCAACGATCTGGTGGAGAAGAAACTGCCCGAGGGGGGGCATCTGTTCCTGGAGAGCACCACCCATATCACCTATGGTGATTTTCCCACCTCGTTCAAGGAGGGCATCACCTATCTGGCGGTTGCGGTACAGATTCAGGTTTCGGATTTTCCGCCTCAAACCGCTTATTGGGTCTTGTCGCGGGGTTTTGCCGAAACCCTGTTGAAGGTGAAGATTCCCGCCTCGGATGCCGACCTTGCCGCGGACGCGCAAAAAGGCAAAGGAGGTGGCGATGCCGCCACGCCTGCGCCCGTGGTGGTGGAAGCCCCACCACCTCCGCCGCCACCTCCGCCTCCGCCGCCACCTCCGCCTCCACCGCCGCCGCCGCCTCCACCACCGCCGCCGCCGCCTCCAACCACGAAAGCCGGTGCAGCCGTCAAGGGAGCCGCAGGCAAGGGGTCGGCCAATGGCGCAGCGGGTACGGCAGGCAAAGGGGTGGCTCAGGGGACTGCTGGCGCCAAGGGTTTGGCAGGCAAAGGGGACGAGGAGAACGAATTCACCTTCCTGGATCCCTACCAGGAGGGCGACGGGCCAGGTCGGGAGGTGATCGACTCCTCCATGGATGGGGGTGGCGCGCCGGTACGGGGCGGTCTGGGACCGGATGGCAAGTCCGGAAGCAAGGCATCGATTGCCACAGGGCCGATTTTCAGTCCCATTCCGGAGATCAAGTACGCCAAGGATGCGTTGCCCACGCCCAACGATGCGGGCAGCGTGGCAACGGTGATCACCGAATACCCCTTCACCCTGAAAGAGGACGAACGGGTGATCGTGGCCATCAACGCCATGCGTCAGGACGGCTATCGTTACATGGGGATCGAACGGGGTGGCAAACTGCTCCGGATGGTCAGTCAAAGCGATCTGCGGCAGATCATGGGACCATTTTTCGGCACCAAGGCGATGAACGCCCGGGACAAGGCCCTCTGCCAGTTGCCCATCGGCAAGATCAACGCCACCCAGAAACTGATCACCGTCACTTTGGACAGTTCCATTGGCAAGGCGGCGGACCTGATGATGGAAAACCGTCTGCACGCCCTGCCGGTGGTCAGTGCCCACGGAGTGCTGCGGGGATTTGTCACCCTGCACGGGCTGCTGGACTTCTATCGCCGCAAGAAGCAGGGCTGAAGATCACTGGCAGGGGGCCACAAAGTCAAAACCCTGGGGGAAGAATCCCCCAGCCCCCCGCTTTTTTTTCACCAATAAAAGCAAACGCACTCACTCGTCATCGTCGCCGGATGGCACCACCACCGGGGCTCCCGCCGCCGCCCCCTCCAGAACCATCTTGGGAGGCTGGGCACCCACAGGTCGCACCGGCAAAGGCAAAGTCAGATTGACCAGGGTGTCACCCGCACTGGTCAACGGCTTGTACTGTCCGCCCCGATAATCCTGAAACTCAATCGATGTCTTGGACTCGGCCACACGACGCAAAAACTCCATGGCCACCGAAGCCTTGATGTGGGCCAGACAAATCCCGCATCCCGCCTTGTCCGTGGCAACAATGGAAAACAACTTCAAAGAGCTGGTCATTTCTGCCAAAGGCTCATCCTTCAAATAGCCCAACTCCATCAACCCCTCGGGGGCCCCGCTCACCACCGGCGGATAGGTGTTGCGATCCCGGTAATAGTTCAAACAGGCCCGGCTCAACACGTAAAACAGACCCAACAGCACGGTCAACTTGTCGGCAGGCTTCTCGTCCTGAATGGAGGCCTCCCGCAGGGTGCGCAGCCTGAGCAGAAACCAGAACAGCAGAATCAAACCCATCAGGGCGACAAAAACCGTCAGAAAAGGATGTTCCATGGGTGATCCAACCAAGGCAGGAGAGATGGTTAAGACTTGTTTTTCACGGAACGTGCCAAATTTGCTGCTCAAAAGAAGAAAAAAAGTTTGCAACCCGCACGGATGCGATACACTATAACAGAGTTTGATGTTTTTCT
>JADGAB010000097.1 GCA_015232245.1 Magnetococcales bacterium
CGGGGGTGGGGGCAGGGGTGGGGACAGGGATGGAACTCTCCTGATCGGTCATGATGCACTCTCCAGATAATGAACAGCAGGAAATGACAAAAGCCGCCCCAATGGTAGTCACTTCGGGTCGTCGTTGTCGAGTTGACGCGCGCGCGTTGTGAAAGGAATCGGCACGGATTCTTGAAAAAGCGCGTCAACACATCCATTATGACGACAGATGGGCATGGTGGCGGGTCGCAAGGTGTGCGAGGCGTTTTCACGATCGGAGGTGGCGGCGATGACCCTGGCTGAGTATCTGATGCGCCTGATGCGGCTGTCGCGTCTCTTCGGTTCCGGGAACGCTCCGGAAACCCAGCCGTTTCCCCGGCTGCAACGGCTCGTGTTGGGAATCGGATTGTTGCTCTTCATCGGTTCCGGCCTGGGTTGGGTGTTCACCGTCGATGGTCAGCGCCGGGTGCCAGTGGAGTACGATGACGCCTTGAGCTATTCGAACCGGGCCCTGCAATTCGGGGAGTGCTATTTTCAGGATTGTCCAGCGCTTAAGGATCTGCGGGAACAGACCACCTGGCCCAGTGCCGATCCCGCCATCCAGGAGCGGCGCCGCGAAGGCTTTGCCCTGGTGCTGCCCCGCCCCTTCGAACTCCACAGCGCCCTGCTGTGGAGCGTGCATCATGGGTTCGGACTGCACTGGAACCATGCCTTGACCGTTGTCCGGGCCTTCGGGGTGGTGCTGATCGGCGCGGGGATCGGCTGGTGGCTCTCGGCGCTCATCGCGCCGGGGGCCGCGGGCGGGGCGTTGATCCTGTTGTCGGTGATCAATCATCCCGCCCTGCCCGGGGCCGGGCTGTTCCAGATCATTCCCAGCAACATGACCCTGGGGCTGGCCATGTTCTGCTGGGGGTGGATCCTGCACTCCCGGGAGCGGTTGGGATACGGGCTGCTGGTGATGCTGGCCGCGCTCCATCTGAGCCATCCGGTGGGTTTTCCCCTGGCGGTGCTCACCTGGACCCTCTACGCCTTGCTGCGCCCCTGGCCCTGGTCGGCCCGAACCCTGCGGGTGGTATCCGCCGGGCTTGTGGTGATCGTGGCGTTGCAACTGGTCACGTTCTTTTCCCAATATCCCCTGCTCCGGGCCTCCTTTCCCGCCCTGGCCGCCCTTGGCCAGGAGAGTCATGCCGCAGCGCTCCTCAAGAGCCTGGCCACGGTGGAAAAGGTGCTCCGGGAGTGGCTGGCCGCCGTGGGATTGAACAAATGGCTTTTGGCGGGGATGCTGCCGCTGATCGTGCTGCTCCCACCCCCCGGGGGGTGGGTGGTCGTGCCGGTGTTTCTCGTGCTGCTGGCCGGTTTGTGCGGGGCGGGTTTGCTGTATGTCACCACCGTCCATCCCGCCGAGGTGTTCAGCCGGTTCTGGCCTCTGCTGGCGCTCCTTTTGACCGGACTCTATGTCTGGTTTCTGCTCCGCGCCCTGGAGCTGGGATGGCGCGCCATGCGCGACCGGACTGCCGTTTGGAGGAGTGGCGCCGGCGGGGTTGCGTGGCTGGGAGTCGCTTTCCTGGCCGCAGGCAGCCTCCTGGCCATGTACCGCAACTACCAGACCCTGCCCAACCTGGTCCGGCATACCATCCAGCGTCATGATTTCGTCTTCGACGAGCGACAGCCCGCCCGACTGCTGGAGAGGAACCATCCTTGCGACAAGGTGTTGTATCTGGACCATCTGGCCTTTCTGGGATTCATGGGCCGGAGCGAGGCGCTGCGGTGCGGATTGCTCTATCATCCGGCCTTCAAGGATACCCCGGAAGCCCCCCGCCTGGAGACGTTCGCTGGCCGGATCACCCATGTGGTCGCCTCCCATCCGGTGATGTTGCAGCGCAACCGCCTGGATCTGTCCCGGAACCGGCCCTCCTGGCGGCTTGCCGGGGAGACCCCGGTGGAGCGGCTCTCCGTCCGGCTGTTCAATTCCTCAGCGGAACCGGCCCGGGTCGTCCTGCGGACTCCCGGAACCGGCGAGTCGTCCTCCCGGGGGGTGTTCGAACTCGCCGGCCAGGAGGAGCGCTGGTTCACCGTCGCCCTCTCCCCCCCCTGGCAACCGGGGGAGGGGCTGGAGTTCGTCCAGTCCGGTGACGGGGTGATGTTGTCGGGCCTGCGGCGCGGGGAGCACCATGCCTGTGTGGCCTGGCCCTGGCAGCAGGGGATCACCCTGAACTACCTTCGTCCCGCCTCGGGCTCCAAACCCAAAAAGGAGTTCCAGGTGGATTTCACGTTGGGAGACCGGCTGCCGGCCTCTCTTGGCCGGCTGCGGGTGGTGCGGGATCAGGGCACCACCGTGCTGGCTCTGCCGGGCGAGGCGACCGGAGAAGATTGCCAACCCGACTGACCCTGTGCAAAACTGCTGGCGAGGATTTTCATGATGCGTTCCAGAAGGAGATCGGGCAACCGGTTGTTCGAGTTTTTGCAATGGATGCGGATTGCCTGGCGTGGGCGGGGTGCAAGGCTTGAAGGAGTCGGAAAGATGGGACAATTCCCGGAATTTTACTACAAGCAGTCTGCGGTGATCCCGGTGCGGGGGCTGGGAGCCGGGTTGCAGGTGCTGATGATCACCTCCCGGACCAGTCGGCGTTGGGTGATCCCCAAGGGGATCGTGGAGCCGGACCTGGACCCCGCCGCCTCCGCGGCCAAGGAGGCCCTGGAGGAGGCGGGCATCGAGGGACGGGTCTGGCCGGAGCCTTTGGGAGTGTTCGAGTATGCCAAGTGGGGAGGCACCTGTGTGGTCGATGTGTTTGTCATGCGGGTGGACAACGTGCTGGATCGCTGGCTGGAGAGCTACCGGGAGCGGGCCTGGTTGAGTCTGGAGGAGGCGACCCAGCGGATCCAGGAGGATCAACTCCGGGAGATCCTGGCCCGGGTGCCGGAGTTCATCGACCGGGTGGGAGCGTGATCCCGCCAGGAGCGGATCGGTCCGGATCCTGGACGGGCCGATTGCTGCGCTGGTTTCTGGCGCTGGTTGTGACCCTTTATTGCGGGATTGGCGGGTATCTCTATTTCTTTCAGGCCAGCATGGTGTTTCATCCCAAAAAGGGTCTGGCCGCCACCCCCGCGGCGTGGGGCCTGACTTTTGCCGAGGTCCGTTTTCCCAGCGGGGAGGAGAGTCTGCATGGCTGGTGGATTCCCGGGAGCGAGGCTGGACCGGTGGTGCTGTTCTTTCACGGCAATGCCAGCGTGATTTCCGGACTCGGAGCCCATGTGGCCTTGCTGCATCGGCTGGGCGCCGGGGTGTTGCTGTTTGATTATCGGGGGTATGGTCTGAGCAGCGGCGTCCCTGACGAGGAAGGGATCTATGCGGATGCCCTGGCGGCCTGGAGTCACCTCACCGGCGTTCTGGGGATCGCCAAAGAACGGATCGTCTATTATGGCCACTCCCTGGGGGGCGGTCCGGCTCTTTGGCTGGCAACCCGACAGCAACCCCGGGGGATGATTCTGGAAGCCACCTTTCTCTCCATTCCGTCCGTGGGCGAGGACCGCTATCCGTACCTGCCGATCCGTCTGTTGAGCCGCATCGTGTTTGACAACCTGGAGCGGATCCGGGGGTTGCGGGCGCCGCTGCTGATCCTGCACAGCCGGGAGGACCAGGTGATCGGTTTTCATCACGCCCGGACCCTGTTTGCCGCAGCCGGCGAACCCAAACGGCTGCTGGAAACCCATGGCTCCCACAATACCAGCGTCAACCAGGGGGGAGCGGAGGTGGAGGCGGGCCTGCGGGCGTTCCTGGAGGGGAGCGCCTCAAGGTGATTGGGTTTCTTATTCCGGCGCGGGCAGGGCGCGGGGTGGCGGCTCTTCCCGACCGGTCCGGAAGGTGCGGACCGCATCGGCGAGAACGGTGGCGCTTCTGCCCAGATCCGATGCGGTGGAGGCCATGTTCTGGGCCATGCCCGCGTTTTGCTGGATCACCTGGTCCAGGGTCTGAATCGCCTGATTGATCTGTCCGGCCCCCTGACTCTGCTCCTGGGAGGCGGTGGCGATCTCCTGTACCAGGGAGGCGGTTTTCTGAATGTCCGGCACCAGCTTGAGAATGATCCTGCCGGTTCGTTCCGCCACCTCCACGGAAGAGGCGGAAAGGTGGCTGATCTCTCCGGCGGCCATTTGGCTCCGTTCCGCCAGTTTGCGCACCTCGGCGGCCACCACGGCAAAACCCTTGCCGTGCTCCCCGGCCCGGGCCGCCTCGATGGCGGCGTTCAAGGCCAGCAGGTTGGTCTGCCGGGCAATCTCCTCGATGATGCCGATTTTGGAGGCGATCTCTTTCATGGCCCCGACCGCCTTGGCCACCGCCTCGCCCCCCTCCACCGCGTCCGCCGAAGCCTGACGGGCTATGGCCTCCGTGGTGCGGGCGTTTTCCGTATTCTGGGCGATGTTGCCGGTCATCTGTTCCATGGCCGAGGATGTCTCCTCGATGGAGGCCGCCTGGGATGTGGCCCCGTCCGCCATGTCGGCGGCGGTGGCGGCGATGGCCTGACTGCCGGCCATCACCTGATCCGAGGTCTCCCGCATGGTGGTGAAGGTCTGACGCAGCTTGTCCATGGAGGTGTTGATCGCCGCGGAGATGCGCCCGAACTCATCCTTTGAACGGATGCTGCAGGTGCCGGAGAGATCCATCTCCCCAAGACGGCTGACAAAATAGGCCAGTCGTCGGGCCGTGCCCACCACATAGGCGCTCAAGATCCACGCAATGATCACACCCAGCACAAATCCCAGCCCCGAGAGTGTGATGGCCTGAACCCGCACCTCCCTGGCCAACCCCCGGGTGGTGGCTTCCGCCTGTTTGCTCGCCTCCTCGGCCTTGCCCAGGGCCTGTTCGATGGGCTCCTCGATGGCGCGTACCGCCCGTTTCATCGGCTCATCCAGCGCCTGGAGCTGTTTGTCTTTGTCCACCGTGGCCAGAAAGGCGTTCTGGTAGCTCTCCAACAGGCCGATCAGCCTTTTCTGGTACTCTCCCTCCAGCCGGGAGTCGCTGATGTCCTTTTTCAAGGTTGCCACCAGGGTCTGCACCTGCTCCACATATTTTCCGTCCCCCCGGGCCTGGTAATCCTTTTCCGCCCGGCGTGCCAGCAGATAGTTCCGCCACACATCCCCCACATAGTGGGTCTCCATGAAACTTTCCAGGCGCTGGGCGGTCTCGCTCAAACGTTTGGCCGTTTCGACGTTGACGTCGTTGCCGGTTTTGGCAATCTCTTTTTCTGTCAGCCCGAAAGCCTCAAGGTAGGGGGCCGTCAACTCCCGGATGGCCTTCCTGTTCTCCGGGCCGAGGAGCGACGATTCGAGCTCCTGAGTGAACTGGTCCATGATTTCATGAAACCGGGTGGCGTATTTGCCATCCCGGCGCAGACGCAGATCCTTTTCCGCCCGTCTGGCCTCCAGCAGCAGCACCCGGAGCATATCGACATCCAGCTCTTTCCACTGCTCCTCCAGGGCGTGGGCGGCGTTGCGGAACTTGCCCCGCAATCCCTGTTCCGGGGTCAACCCTTTCTCTTTCCACCCTTCCGCCAGTTTGGCGAAGCTTTGACCGTAGCTGCCCATCAGTTCCTGGATGGTGGCGGCGCTCTTTGCGCCGGCGTCATCCTGACTTTCTTTGGCGATGCGGGCGAACTCCTGAGCCAAAGCGTGAACCCGGGTTACCTCTTTGGCCACCTTGTCGACAAAGGCGGGATCCAGTCGCAGCAGAAAATCCTTTTCCGCCCGTCTGGCCTGCAGCATGGCGTTGGAGAGGTTCAAGGCCAGTTGATGCTGGGCCACCGAGGTTTGCAGCAGGGTCTGATAGCCGGATTCAACCCCCAGCATGCCGCTCTGGTAGCGCCAGATCACCCCGAGAAAGAGGATCCCGACCAGACCAAACCCGAGAGAGAGTTTCCATTTGACGGAGAGATCGTTCAGAAAGGACATGGTTTCCTCCACAAAGCCGCTGGGAGTGAGGAACGGACATGATTGCATGAGGGCGTGATTATTTGATCTTCGGCAGAATGGGGTCGGAGCAGGGGGGTGTCAAGGATATATGCTTTTATATATATTTTTCCGGAAAAATAGATGAGAATGATTTTGAGAAGCGTTTCATGGGTGACTGGAGCGCACCGGCCAGAGATGGGCGGCGCTGGTTTTCAGGTGGTAGCTGACATAGCCGTTGCTGAGCAGGACCAGCCAGGCGTTGTCCGGGGCATTGTCCACCGGGGTGCTTGACCAGTAGTTCTTGGGCTGGGCGCCGGAGAAATCAGGCGTGCTTTTCCAGGCCATCAATTGGAGGAGTTCCCCCCGGGTGGGCAGACGCCATGCGCCGGGTTGGGAGTCGTCGGTCAATCCGCAGGCGCCATGGGCCAGTTGGCGCGTGGCGGCCAACGCCTCTTTCCAGGGGAGGGGGCCGAAGCAGTTGGCGTTCTGCAGCACCACCAGACCGGTCTGATGGTCGGTGATGGCGCCATTGCCCTGGGCCTCGAAGCGGGTCTGTGGCCCCGCGACCGCCGGGGAGAGGGTGAGACTCAGGCAAAACAGTGCAACCATGCACCCCGCAGGCCGGCTTTTCCGCATCGCAAAGTCTCCTTTCGGCATGTTGTCAGGAGTCGAACACCAGTTTGGCCACCTGGGGATATTTCTGCACGAAGTGGACCGTGAACCCTTCCCGGATGTGGTCGGGAACCTCTTCGTAGTTCTTGCGGCAGGCCTCCGGCATGATCAACTCCCGGATGCCCACGCGCCGGGCGGCGATCACCTTTTCCCGGATGCCCCCCACCGCCAGCACCTGACCGGTCAGGGTGAGTTCGCCGGTCATGGCCAGACGCCGGTTGATGGGTTGATTCCTGGCCAGGGAGAGCATGGCGGTGGCCATGGTGATCCCCGCCGAGGGTCCGTCCTTGGGGGTGGCCCCTTCGGGAACATGCAGATGGACCGGATGATGGGTGAGGATCTTCGGGTCCGCCCCCAGGCTGGCGCCGTTGGAGGTGACGTAGCTCAAGGCGATGTGGGCGGATTCTTTCATCACATCCCCCAACGTGCCGGTCAGGGTGAGACCGGGTTTCTCCCCGCCGGGGGTGATGGCCTCCACATCCAGGGTGGCGCCGCCCATGGCGGTCCAGGCCAGACCGGTCACCACGCCGATGCCGTGCAGGGGCTGCTCGTCCCGGAAACCGGGTTTGCCCAGAAAGGTCTCCACCTGATCCTTGCCCACCCGGATCGGGATCGGGGCGTTCTCTTCCAGGATTTTCACCGCGGCCTTGCGCACGATGGCGGCGATTTTCTGTTCCAGACGCCGCACCCCCGCCTCCCGGGCGTAGCCATCGACGATCACCCGCACCGCGTCGTTGCTGATGCGCAGTTGGGAGTACTGCATGCCGTTCTTTTCGTACTGCTTGGGGATCAGATGGTTGCGGGCGATCTTGATCTTCTCTTCGGTGATGTAGCCGGAGAGGCGGATCACCTCCATGCGGTCCAGAAGGGGTTGGGGAATGGTGTCCAACTGGTTGGCGGTGCAGATGAAAAGAATCTTGGAGAGATCGAAACGCACATCCAGATAGTGATCGAGAAACTCGCTGTTCTGTTCCGGGTCCAGTACTTCCAAAAGGGCCGAGGCCGGATCCCCGTGATAGCTGGCGCCGATCTTGTCCACCTCGTCGAGCATGATGATGGGATTGGCCGCTTCGGTCCGGCGCAACGCCTGGATCATCTTGCCGGGCATGGCCCCCACGTAGGTGCGCCGATGGCCCTTGATCTCCGCCTCGTCCCGCATGCCGCCCACGGAAAACCGGAAGAACTTCCGACCCACGGCCCGGGCCACGGAACGACCGATGGAGGTTTTTCCCACCCCCGGCGGTCCCACCAGCAGGATGATCGAGCCGCCGATCTCCCCCTTGAGCTTGCCCACGGCGAGAAATTCGAGGATTCGCTCCTTGACGTCGCTCAAGGCGTCGTGATCCTTGTTGAGCACCTGCCGGGCCCGGCTGATGTCGAGTTTGTCCTTGGTGTGCACCCCCCAGGGGAGACTGGTGAGCCAGTCCACATAGTTGCGGGTCACGCCGTATTCGGAGGAGCCGGTCTCCAGAATCGACAGCTTGTCCAACTCCTCCTCGATCCGTTTTTTCGGCTCTTCCGACAGGTTGAGTTTCACCAGTCGGTCCCGGAACCGTTCCATGTCCGCGGTGCGGTCATCCTTGGTGATGCCCAGCTCCTTCTGGATCTCCTTCAATTGCTCCCGCAGAAAGAACTGACGCTGATTCTTGGAGATCCCCTCTTCCACCTGACGGGAGATCTTGTCCTGGAGCTTGACCATCTCCAGCTCTTTTTTCAGCAGAGCCAGCACCTTTTCCAGCCGTTCCCGGATGTTCAGGGTTTCCAGAACCTCTTGCAGCTCCTCCCGCTTGGAACTGGTCATGGAGGCCACGAAGTCGGCCAGACGGTCCGGTTCCCCGAAATTGTGCCGGGACAGGAACATCTTGACCTGTTCCTGGTAGAGGGAGTCGAATTTGAGGATCTCCTTCAGGGCGCTGATCACCGCCATGGTGTAGGGCTTGAGGGCGTCCAGATCGAGATTGAGGGAGAGCTTGTCGTGATGGACCACCCGGGCCACGATGGGCGGTCCGGGCTTGATGATCTCCATGATCTCGAAACGGGAGATCCCTTCGGCCAGCAGTTTGATCTGTTTGTCTTCGTCGTTGATGGCCGCTTCCATGATCCGGGCCACGGCCCCGAAGCGGTACAACTGGTTGGCCTCGAACACCTCGTCCCCGTCCTCGGCGTGGCTCAGCACGATCCCGAACATCTTGCCCGGGGAGCCCAGGGCATATTTGATGGTGTCGTAATAGGGCGAGCCTTCCACCTGGATGGGAGTGAGCATGCCCGGAAAGAAGGGACGTCCTCCCAGAGGATAGATCACCAGTTCCCCGGGAAGCAGGTCTTCCACCCGGGCCGGCGGGGAGTCGGTTTTGGGGGGGGCGATCTCCTCCAGAGGGGAAGTTTCGGCCTCCACCGTGGCCGCGGAGGGAAAGCTGGGATCGTCGGTCTTGGATGCGTCGTCGGCCATGGTTCATGCCTGTCGGAAGGGAGCGGATCCGGAAAACACCTCGGTTTTGGATTATATGGGATGCGGATGGTGGTGATGCAACCGGGAAATGCGATTTTTTGCAAATCCCGGTACATTTATGCGCATTGCGGTCAAGGGTGGATCAGGAATTGGCGCAGCCGCCCATGGTGTTGGGAGTGAAGGACTGTCCGCAGCCGCAGGAGCTGGCCGCGTTGGGATTGCGGATGACGAACTGGGCCCCGGAGAGGTCTTCGACAAAATCCACTTCCGCGCCGGCGAGAAAGCCCATGGAGGTGGGATCCACCAGCACCCGGGCGCCGTGGGATTCGATGAGGGTGTCTTCCTCCTCCTGGGTTTCGTCGAAGGTGAAGCCGTATTTGAAGCCCGAGCAGCCTCCTCCGGAGACGAAGATGCGCAGTTTGGTCTGGGGGTTGTTCTCTTCGGCAAGCAGTTCGCTCAGTTTGCCGGCGGCGCTGGGCGTGAGGGTGATGGACATGGCAGGTGCTCCTTGCTGGCGGGAAAAAACGTCAGAGGGAAGTCGAAAACAGGCAGTTGTTCAGGATTTCCCGGTTGAAAAATGGATTGATAGACAGGATAATGGATCCATGCTGAAATATCAACATTAATGACTGTCTATTAACTGTTATTTCCAGTTGATAAGAGCTTGCGGACGGTTGCGGAGATGTGGATCCATGGAGGATGCTCAACAGGGGCCGGAAGGGGTGTTGCGTCTGCCGGCGCGCTCGACGGTGCGTGAAATCGGCGCCTTGCGGGAGCGATTGCTGGAGCTGCTCGGGCAGGGGGGCCATGTGGTGCTGGACTGTTCCGAGGTGGAGCACTCCGATCTCTCGGTGGCGCAGATGATCATCGCCGCGCGGCGCATGACTGGCGGGGACGAGTTGGCCTTGAGCGTGATTCTTCCGCCCTTGGGGCCCGTAGCCGACCAGATCCGGGGGTGCGGTCTGGAACACGAATTTGAGGAGTTGTGGAATACCTGATGGCCAAGTTGATTTTAACCGTCGATGACTCCCCGAGCATGCGCCAGTCCATCAAGCTGACCCTGGCGGTGCGGGGATATCGTGTGATCGAGGCCGGGGATGGCCTGGATGGTCTGGAAAAGGCGAAGGCCGAGACCGTGGATCTGGTGATCACCGATTTGAACATGCCCCGCATGGGAGGATTGGAGTTCATCGACGCGTTGCGCAAATTGCCGGAATACAAGGGTGTGCCCATTGTGTTCGTGACCACGGAAACCGATGAGACCCTGCGGGCCCGGGCCCGGGAGGCCGGGGCCACGGGCTGGATCACCAAGCCTTTTGCCCCCGAAGTGCTCCTGAAGATCACCCGACGGCTGCTGGAATGAATATTCTTTCCGGGGATCCGACCGACATTTTTCGTCAGGAGGCCGATGAGCTGTTCATTCAGCTTGAGACCGCCCTGCTGGATCTGGAGACCAGACCCGAAGACAAGGAGACCATCGCCTCCGCGTTCCGCGCCCTGCATACCATCAAGGGTTCCGGGGCGATGTTCGGCTTCGACGCCCTGGCCCGTTTCACCCATCATCTGGAAACCGTCTTCGACCGGGTGCGCAACGGGGAGGTGCCGGTTTCGCCCGCCCTGATCGGCATCACCCTGATCGCCAAGGATCACATGCGGCTGCTGATCGAGGCCCCGGGACAGGTGGCGCCGGGCAGTGGCGAGGCGATTCTCGTGGATCTGGGCCATGTGGTCAGCGGCCAGGGGGAGTTCTCCCTCCGGAAATCCGCGCCAACGCCGGTCAAGGTGGCGGCGCCTCCCCCCCCGCCTCCCCCG
>JADGAB010000098.1 GCA_015232245.1 Magnetococcales bacterium
AAGGTGCCATCGTAGGAGTAGCCCTGGACATCGTGGGCAAACATCAGGGAAGGGGTCAGCCGGACAGCCCGGAAAAGATCCGGATAACCGGCAGAGAACCGCAGGCGATAGCCCCATGCATCCGAAGTGATATACCCGTCATGGGCACAGGATTTCTGCGCGGAGGAGGTGTCGCTGCAAGGTTGTCCGTTGACGGCACCAATGCCGTAGGCATCGGACCGCCCATAACGCAATATTCCCGGATCGGGCAAACCTTCGACATGACTCCAGCCGACTTCACCGCGCAGATCCATGCGCTCCGATCCCCATGCGTCGGGAAGCGTCTTGTGGACCCCCAGGGTGGCGGTGGTGACCTTGAACCGGTCATAGCCATCAAAAAGACCGCCGGGAGGAATGCCGTTGCTCCCCTTGGCCAGATTCAGCGCCGAGGTTGCAGAACGGCCCACAAAGGCTGCGATCAGGTCGGATGCGTTCAGGTTGAGAGGCTGATTGGGACGATAGGCCACCTCGCCGAAGATCTGTAAAGAGGGATTCAGGCGGGCAGCAAAACTCGCGCCATACAGATCGATGCTCTCAGGATAAATCAGGGCATAGCGCAGGCCGTTCGGGTCAGTCAAACGGGTGGTCAAGGTTCCGTAACCACCCGCAATCTCCGGATTGAAGATCCGGATGCCTGGCGCCCTGCTGTGATAACGCATCCGGTAGGCTCGCCATTCGGTATTCCACCCGCCTGGCTGGTAGCGCACCGAGATCCCGTATTGTCCGGAATGGCTTGCCATGGCATCTGGGTTCCGCTTCGGATACATCCCCGTGGCCAGAGTGTCGGCGTCGGACAGGGTGCCGATCACCGAGGCGTAATGGCAGCCGGTCGGGGCGTAATTCACCGCCGCAAAGAATGTGCCGCATCCGGGCATGACATTGGCCCGAAATTCATAGGGAAGGATGCCCTCCACGCCCCACTCCTGACCCATGGTCAGGTTGGCATAAAGCATCCCCAAAGGCACCCGGCCTGCCTCCGGCGGCGCTCCAGGTCGCTGCTGGGCCGGAACGTCTGTGGCATTGAGGAGATCCACGCCCCCGCCGGTCATCTGGGCCGCGCCCCAGCGAACCACCTGACGGCCCAAGCGCAGATGAAGCCGTGTCTGATCGGACCCTTCGAAGGTGTCGAACAGGTAGAGATCCCGCAACTGGACGTTGCTGAACCGGGCCGATGGCGCAAAACCATGGTCGCTCAAGGGCGCATGGGCTTCAAAGCCGTTGGGGATGTTGCCGTAAGGCCGATCCCCATCCTCCAGCGCAAAATCGCGCCACGCCCCGACCTGGGCCGCCATGCCGAAATCATGCCGCCTGATCTCCAGATTGACGTGGGTTTGCAGTACGGAGGAGACCGGCTGGCCGGACCTGAAATTGAGATCGCTGTTGCCCGTGTTCCCGTTGAGTTGTCCGGTCAGCCCCACCTGTTTGGCCGCGGTATTTCCCAGCACCCCCGGATCGGGAGATTCCGTACGGATCATGGTCCCGGCGGTTGCCAAGCCGTTGAGTTTCACCCCGATGCCATCCCCGAACCGGAAATCCGCGGCATGGACCACGGCAAGCGGCAGAACGCAACCCAGACCGCAGAGCCAACAGAAGGTGATCCAACCCCGCGCCGCATTCAGGGATGCAGGAGCCATCCATTGCCCATGCCGGATCAAACGCCCGGCTCCCCGGGGCGAAGCGGGGATGGCAAGGTGACGCGAAAAGCGCTCCCTTCATCCAAGGTGCTGGTGCAATGAACCTCTCCCCCGTGGAGCCGGGCGATGTTGCGGACAATGTACAGCCCCAGTCCCACCCCCATCTTGTCGTGGACCTGATGGGTCCGATGGTAGCGATCAAAAATCTGCTCCCGTTCGGATTCGGGAATGCCGATCCCTTCGTCGCACACCTCGATCACCACCTGACCCAAACCATCGGTTTGGGCGACCAGTTCTATGGCGCCTCCATCCGGGGAGTAACGCACGGCGTTGTCGAGCAGATTGCCCAAAAGAATCCGCAACAGGGTGGCATCGCCGACAAAGTGGGCGGGCAACGGGGAATCCAGACGCAACATGATCAGATGATCGTTGGTGCCGCGCTGCGCCTCCTGGGACACTGCGTTCAACAATTGTTCAAGATTCACCGGAGCCAAAGTCAAGGTGCCGATCGCAGCCAGCCGGTCCTGGGTCAGGCAGCGATCGAACAGCTCCGCCACCTTGGCCACCGCCGCGCGAATGGCCGCCAGTGCCGGTCCCCGTTCGCCGGTCTGCTCAAGAGCGAGCAGTTGACAGTTGCTGTCCATGATGGCCAAAGGCGTGCGCACCTCGTGGTTCAACATGCGCAGAAACAGTGCCTGCTGCTGCTCCAGCACCACCTGGGGGGTCACATCGGTGAAGGTGGTGAACAATCCGCATGGACGCCCCGTGGTCGGATCGCATCGGGGAATGGCGCTGACCTGAATCCAGATCTGGGTTTTGCGCCCTGGATGCTGCATCCCCATGAGCACCTCCTTGACCGGTTGACCGGTGGCCAACGCCACGGTCGTGGGATGCATGTCCACCGGAAACGGGGCGCCATCCCGGTGGACAAACGGCCAGGGAGCCAGCGCCTGGGCGCCTTGCAGCCGGTCGGGGGTCACACCCAGAATCTGCAAGGCGGCCGGATTGGCATGCAGGATCCGGCCCTGTGCATCGTGATAGACCACCCCTTGCGTCATCGTGGCATACAGGGAGCGGAACTGCTCCTCGCTCTGCTTCAGGGAGGCTTCCGCAGCCCTGCGGCGCAGAATGCCCCGCACCCTGGCCAGCAACACCGGGGCGGCCACCGGCTTGATCACATAGTCATCCGCCCCCAGATTGATCCCGGCGGACTCGGTCAGGACACTCTCCTCGGCGGTGACAAAAATCACCGGAATCTCTTTGGTCCGCTCCCCGGCGCGCAGTTGGGCCAGAACGGCGAGTCCATCCAGGTCCGGCATGTAGAGATCCAGCAGAATCAGGTCCGGGGTCTCCTCCCGGTTGGCCAGTTGAATGGCTGCCGCTCCGCTCGTGGTCAGCTTGAGACGATAGTGCTCCACCAGGATCTTTTCCAACGTGCGCAGGTTGGCGGGAACGTCATCCACCAGCAGCAGCAACTCCTGGCGCAAGGCAGAATCCGGGTTCATGGCAGACTCCCAAGCAGACTCTCCAGGGTAACGGAGGCGGCATCGCAGGCATACTGCTCCATCTGTTGCCGCAGCGCCCGCACCTGTCCGCCCCACTGGGGATGGTGTTCCCAGCTCTTGAGGCGTTCCACGAGCAGGGTGGGGATCGCCTCGTATTCCAGCAACAGGGGCCGCAGTTGCACCAGAATCTGCGCCAGTTCCGAGGGGTCTGACCGGTTTTCAGCCGTCGCGAGGGGTATAATCGCGACCAGCCGGGGGTGCTGATGACGCAGGGTGGCGCGGGTGAGGGTGATGGCATGCCGCAGACGCTCCAGCATCGGCTCCGGGGCTGGAGCGTCTGCTTTCAGTTCGTGTTCCAGTTCCCCTGCCGCTTGCGCAAGGAGCGTGGCGCCAAAATTGCCCGCCACCCCTTTAAGCCGGTGGAGGAGTTCCCCTACCTCCTGCCAGACCCCCTGATGCCACAGATCAAACAGTTGCGCCTCCAGAAGAGCCAGTTCCGGCTCCCAGGCGGCCAGCATCTCGGCCAGCAGGGCGGGTTCTTTCAGACGGGCCAGAACAGAGGCCAGTTCGAATCCGGGCCACCCCTCGGCGATCCACCACGCCTGCGGGGTGATGACATCTTCCATTCCGCCTGCCTTTTCCCGCAAGGGAAGCCAGCGGGCCAGGGCGGCTTTCAACGCCTCGGGTTCCATGGGCTTGCCGACAAAATCGTGAATGCCGACGCTCAAGCATCTGGCCCGGTCTTCCGGCATCACCGCCGCCGTGGTGGCAATGATGGGCAGATCGGCCAGACCCGGCATCTGTCTCATGCGCCGACTGGCCTCGATGCCATCCATGACCGGCATGTGCAGATCCATCAACACTGCCGCGAAGTGCCGCTGCCGTACCGCCTCCAGGGCTTCGCCGCCATGGTTGGCAATCTCGACCTGCAACCCCATGCGGATGAGATACTCCCGCGCCACCTGCTGATTGAGAGGGTGATCTTCCACCAGCAGGAGGGTGGCCGGCTCGAACAGCCGATTCGCCAGCCGGGAGGGGGAGGTTGCCTGGGCGACCGGACGGGGCAGGGATCCTGCATCGTCCACCAGGACCGTAAAGCGAAAGGTCGAACCCTTGCCCGGAGTGCTTTGCACGGAGATGTCGCCGCCCATGGCGTCCACCAGGCGCTGACAGATGGCCAATCCCAGGCCGGTGCCCCCATAGCGGCGACTGATGGAACTGTCGGCCTGGGCAAAAGGCTGAAACAGCTGCGGCAGCAATTCGGCGGCAATCCCGATGCCGGTATCGCTGACGGTAAAGGCCAACAGCACCTCGGCGCCATTCTGGCGCAGTTTTTCCGCCTTGACCCGGATGGCCCCCTGCCCGGTGAACTTGATGGCGTTGCCCACCAGGTTGTTGAGTACCTGGGTAAGACGCAACGGATCACCCACCACGTTCATCCGCGCCTCCGGGTCGATCTCCATGTGCAACGAAAGACCACGCGGACCCAGATGAGCCTCCTGGAGTGCGGTGACATCCCGGAACACCTGGTCCAGGGTGAACACCACCTGTTCCATTTCGATGCGGTTGGCCTCGATTTTGGAATAGTCCAGAATATCGTTCAGGATGCGCAGCAGATCCTTTGAGGCTGCATGGATCTTGCGCAGATAGTCCTGCTGGGTGTCGTCGAGGCGGGTTTCCCGCACCAGCCCGGTCAGACCGAGAATGGCGTTCATGGGGGTGCGGATCTCATGGCTCATCATGGCCAGGAATTCGCTTTTGGTGCGGGCTGCGGTGCGGGCCTCCTTTATGGCCTGCTGCAACTGCTCTTCGGCGCGTTTGCGCTCGGACAGATCGATGATCTGAATCAGCAGATGCCAGGCACCCTGAAAGTGGGCAGGCAGAATGCGCATATCCAGCCAAACCGCTTTGCCGAACGACGTGACCACATGCACTTCCCTCTGTCTTGGGGTTTGGTGGGCCAGTGCGGCGAGGCAGTCATCCAGCAGCCCGGAGCTCTGCCAGGAGAGGATGTGCCGGAAATTCTGCGCCAGCAGCAGCTCCCGTGTGGCCCCCACCAACTGGGCATAGGCCTGATTGACCAGCAGACACTGCCCGGTGTCGGCATACACCCCCATGGGCAGGGGGGAGTCCAGCAGGATCTGCTGATTGAACTCCAGCAGCTCCGCCAGCTCCCTGGTGCGCTCCTCCACTCGACTTTCCAGTTCGCGATTCGCCCGCTGCAGTTGGCGATGAGACTCTTGCAACCGCTTCTGCAGGATATCCATGGCCATCATCAGACGGCCCAGTTCGTCCTGATGGGGATAATCCAGCGGGATCGGCTCGCTGGATTCGGCGGCAAACTCGATCCGGGAGACCACCTCGGTCAAACGGGACAATGGGCGGGACAACCCCTTGGAGATGACCAGATAAAAGATGACCCACAACCCCGTGGTCTTGATCAGCGAGTTGATCAGAATGACAAAAAAGCTGTGTTTGACCCGCTCCAGCACCACGGAGCGATCCGCGTAGATGGTCAGCCGACCCAGATGACGCGCCCCTTTCGGGGTCGCCTTGTCCAGCTCCACGACATGAAACTGAAACGGCGCCCACAGCCCTTCCGGCTCCAGGGGGAGACGGGCAGGGATCTTGCCGACCAGAGACAGGGTCTCCTGATCCGCCACGATCTTCACTCCGGTGACCATGGAGGATTGGGCAATCCCCTGGGCCATGGTATGAATCAGGGGCCGATCCAGCTCCCACAACGCCCCGGTCACGCTGTCCTTGAACGATTGTCCCAGCGAATGCAGATCCGTGGCCACCTGCTCGCGGGTCGAGACATACTCCAGCATCAGTTGCACGACCGTGACTGAAATGGCCAGCAGGACATAACCGCCAAAGACCAGTTTGAACAGTCGTCCCGTCAAGGAGTGCCAGAAACCCATCCCACCTCTCCTTGCAGGAGCGAAAGCAATACGACTGCGGCGCTCATGAGGGGATTGGCCGCCATCGGGTCAGAAATCCGTCATGGCGATTGCCTCGTCCAAAGGCACATAGCGGGCGAAAATCCGCTGCAAGGTGCCATCCTGACGCATCTCGGTCACAATTCTCTTCCAGTGGGCGATCTCTGCGGCGGGAAAGCGATCCTTGTTGAAAATAAGGTGGCCTGGATATCCCTTGTCTTCGGGGAACCAGTCCTGCACCACGATCTCCTGGGTCACCTGCAGATCCTGAAAGATCTTGCGATAGACGATGGGCATCATGAAGGTGGCATCAATGCGACCCTGCTTGAGCTTTTCCAGCAGAATTTCAGCGCTGACACTCTCCTCCATCCGCCCGGTCTGGCGCAACCGATCGACAAACCGACCCAGGGTGGCGTTATGGGAACGCTGGCGCAGATCGCCGAACTGCAACGAGGGCTGCTCCAGAAACTCCCGGGCATTGTGCACACTCCGGGCCGTTTCCGCATGCAGCAGGGCATAATCCTTGGTGACGACATAAGGGATGAACCAGGCAATCCTGTCGCGTTCGGGATTCTGGCGACCGGCAATCAGCATGTCCAGTTGACCATTGGCCAGATCCTCCCACATGCGGGCAATGGTGACCACGGACGGACTGAAGGCACAGCCGGACCGGTGCGCCAGCTCTTCGGCAATATCCGGGAACAGTCCGACGCCCCGGCCCTCTTTTTCATAATAGGCAAAGCCGTAATGGAAAAAGGCGATGTGGATGGGCTGCTTCCCGCACTCCACCCCTGCGGCCCACAGCTGCGGCAAACCTGGCAGCAGCACCATCCAGCACATCAAAATAAACTTTTTAAACATCATTTATCCTCAATTGGGGAAAACGAGCCGCCATCAGGCCGCCGGAGAGACCGGCTGCATGCGGCGCATCACGCTGTTCATGACCGCGGAGAGTTCCACAAAATCAATCGGCTTGACCAGATAGGCATCCGCCCCTTCCTCCAGTCCCCGGATGCGGGCATCCAGCTCCCCACGGGCCGTGACCATCACGATGCCGCACCGTACCTGGCGTCGCAACCGGGCGGCAATGGAAAAACCGTTTTCCCGATAGCGTCCTAAGCCGATGTCCAGCACCACGATATCCGCAGGAGCCAGGACCAGTTCCCGGTCCAGCGCGGCCCCGTCCTCGGCCCCGCGAGCCTGATGGCCCAGCGCATTCAAACCGTTCACGATCGCCTCCCGCAAGGCGGCGTGGTCTTCCACCACAATCACCCGCAAGCCCCGGGGCTCCGTCTCCCTGAGCGGTTCCTGTCCAGGGGATGACTGGGGGGGTGCAGGCTCTTCCGCGTCCCGCACAGAGCGCAGGTGATCGATCTGCCGCACCAACTCCAGCAGGGAAGATGCCCCCATTTTGCGGAAAATCTCGTTGCGGTGGGTCTTGACCGTATTGATGCTCATGCCAAGTTGATCGGCGATGTTCTTGTTCATGGTGCCCCCGACCATCAACAGGCAAACCTCCCGCTGCTTGGGGGTCAGACGATCAAAGCGGACGCGAATCTCTTCCTGCGTGGTGGAAGGAATCGGCAATGAAGGGGGCGCGGAGACCAATCTCATCAAAGGCACTCCTGGGCAACAGGTCTGTAACGGAGACTCGCGGAACATGGAACGTCGGCGCATTTCAGTCAAGTTGTTTGCATGGCTTTCCTGGAATCATGCGGCCAGCCGCGCCCGTTTCTGATCGATTTCCAGCATTTTCCAGTGGATGATGGGGGCATCCAACACGCCGTCCCACTGGAGTTTATAGAGTTCGCACGCCCCGTCGGTCCGGAATCGCCACCGGTTGATGCTCTTGAGATAGCTGTGCTCACCCAGGAAATCTCCCGGTTCCAGGGTTTCCACCACCCTGTCTGCGGCATCGAGCATGAGAACCCGGCCACTTTTTAGAATCCACAACAGCGGCTCCGTTTCGGTCGCCAACAGGGTTCCATGCGGGACCGGGACCACCTCCAGAACCTGGGCAATGCGGGAGAGCAGGGCAAAAGAGGTCTGCTCCCCAAAGAGCCAAGTATGATTCAAAAAGCCCACTTTCTGCAAAATCCCTTCCATCCACTCCGTCAGGCCGTTCTCCTCCAGAAAGATCCGGAACATGGCGACAGGAATGCGCAGTACCGCTCCGTGGGAGACCGCCCGGTAGTTCCCGGTCTCCGAGAGGGAGAGGTTGAACATCCTGTGCAACCCCATGAAGGAGCCAAATCCCAGATGGTTGCAGATCCCTGCCCGGGCATCCTGATAGACGAACTCCCCGGCGATGATCATGTCCAAAAAGCCGTCATCCGCGCCATCCTGACGGATGATGGTGCCCACATTGTGGTTTAAGATGCGCCCGTTGATCAACATGCGCAGTTCGCAATCCGCCACGTTCGGGAACAGCTCCTTGAGGTAGCAGAAGATGCGTTGCCGGCGATAATCCTGCTCCCCGGCGATCAGCACATCCACGGCCCCAAAGGCGGTGGAGGAGCCGAGACTCATCTCCTCCGGGGTTAAAGATCGGGCCAAATGCGCCAGAATCAGACGCCGGGAGGGATCTTTGGCAAAATCCGTCGCCACCCCGTGGATCATCCCACCGCCCACATCCAGCTTTTTCAGATCCGCGGGCCGCAGATAGTCGGCCTTGACCTTCTCCACAAAGGCGGGCGGCACATCCTGCGCTCCGGCGCCACTCATTCGCTCCAGAACGGAGAGCGCGGTCAGATCCGCCCAGTGGGCATAGGTGCGATAGCCCTCTTCGCCCAGGGCGCGAAAGAGCAACAGGTTGTTTTCCACCGGGTGGGGGGCGTACAACGGCATGACATCCAGTCCGTTGCACTTGTTCCAGACATCGAACGTCAGGTCATGCACATCGAAGAACTGGGTGAATTTTCCTTCATCCAGCGACATCAGGGCGGCAAACTTCTTGGCGACCGCGGCGCGTACCAATGGGGTGGCGAAATAGTGCAGGCGGCGATCCGTGCGAATCAGTTCCGGCAGACCGGCGAAATGGTCGTCATGGGCATGGGTGTGAAACACCCCAGCCAGTTCGCTGATGTCGATGCCCAGCGCGTTCAGGGAGTTGATCACCCCGGGCACCACATCGATCAGATAGATCCGCCCTTGGAACATCAGCACGCTGCTCATGCTGGGCCGGTCCGGATCCCAGCCATCCCCGGAACCGGTATGCACCACCGCGAAATAGTGACGATGGATGCTGTGATGACCCAAAGGATAGGGGGATTGATAAGGCAGATCCGGGGGAAGGTTCAAATCGATCTCCGCGCTCTGCCCCCGGTAGGTGAAACGGAAACGGTTGCAGCCGATCCTCTGCACCATGGCGCCGTTGCGGATCTCGCGGGGCGTATCGTCCACCTCCAGGGTGTCGAGAAACCGGGAGGGCTCCCGGATCTGGCCGAAGGCGAACTTCAGCTTGATGCGCATCATGATCTCCGCGGTTTCGGCATCCACCCCGGCGGCCATGATCTCTTCTTTGGAGAGCAGGCCGTAATTGCCCCGGTGGATGTAACCCAACTGGGCCTTGATCTGGTCGGCGGCCCCGATTAGCATGGGTCTGACGCCGGTATTGTTGGGATGGCCCGGCAGAATCATCCCCTGGCGGTAGAGCATCTGCAGCACGGGAAACTCCGCCAGATTGGCGAACCCGCCGTTTTGCACCAGCAGATCCGAAAGCAGAATCACGTTGGGACCGGTCTCGAAGGTCACTCCCTTCTTGGTGGCGCTGGCATTCAGCCCCTTGCGCATCAGCAGCTTGACCACCTCGCTGGGACAACCGCAGAGGATGTACAGCCCGGCCTCCGGAATCTGCAGCCAATAGACCCCCGGCGCCACATGGATGATCAGCAGATTGCCCATGGCCTCCCGCAGCGCCTCCTGTGTCTGTTCCAGCTCACAGGTGCGCTCCTTGACCTGGATTTCCAGCAGGCGGCTTTGTTGTTTCAGCAGCTGGCTGTGCTCGGCCAGGGCCAGATGGGTCTGCAAACGGGCCATCAGGATGGTGGGATTGATGGGCTTGCTGACATAATCCACCGCCCCCAGCGTGAACCCTTTGGCCTCATCCCCGCTCTGCCCCATGGCGGTGACGAAGATGACCGGAATGTGCGCCGTGGTCGGATTGGCCTTCAGCCGTCGGCACACCTCGAAGCCATCCAGATCCGGCATCATCACGTCCAGCAGAATGAGATCCGGCGGGGCCTCCGAGTTGGCTCTGATCAACGCCTGCTCGCCGCTTCTGGCGGCCACGGTGCGATATTGATCTTTCAACAGGCCCGCAAGCACATCGATGTTGGTTTTTTCGTCATCGACGATCAGAATCCTGTATTTTCTGGCGTCCATATTCCCCCCCCTGTCTATATCTTCCGAATGGGCATGCCAGAGTTCCAGCACCTTGCGCTGAATCTCCGGATAACCGTTCATGCCGCAAAACAGACGGCCTGATTGCGACCATTCTGCTTGGCCTGATAGAGGGCCTGATCGGCCATGGTGATCAGATCCAGGGTCCGTTTTTCCATGGTGGGGGTCAGGGCCGCGATGCCGATGCTTACGGTGACATGATCCGCGACTTTGGATTGGGCGTGGGGAAGCCGCAACGAGCGAATGGCGGTCAGAATCCGCTCCGCCACCGCCTGCGCTCCGGCCAGACTGGTTTCCGGCATCACGCAGGCA
>JADGAB010000099.1 GCA_015232245.1 Magnetococcales bacterium
CACCAAGGGCTTCGCCCCTGGACCCCACCAGGGGGATAATCCCCCTGGACCCCTATAAATTTATATGTTTATTGCTGCATCCCCGGGTCCGGCGATCACCACACAAGAGAGCATCAACGCTTCCTTGCGGGCCCGGGCCTCGTCGTAACCGGTGCCGGGAATGATCCAGGCAAGCAGAGGGCGCAAACCGGCGGATGTCACCAGTTCCGTCACCTCCTCGGGAGAACGCAACAGATAGATGTGATCCGGGGAGGGACCGTTGACTGGCACGTGAATGAACATCCGACCTTCCGGAGTCAACCGACGGGCAAGCAGCGCCAGTGCCTGCCCCGGGGTCTCCAGATGCTCCAACACCTCGCTGATGACAATGCTGTCGAAACGCTCCTCGTTTCCGTCCGCGGCGAACAGATCCCGTTTCACCAAAGAGACCCGGTGTTCCGCCCCTCCGAACAGACGCAGAGATGCCGCAGTGGCCGCCAGACTGGCGTCGCTGATGTCCCAGCCGGTGGCCTGCGCGCAACGGGGATCGCTGGCGGCGTAATGGAGCAGCAAACCGTGTCCGGGCCCCACCTCCAGATGTCGGTAATCCGGCGCGTTGCCCGGCAGAAAGACCGTTTGATAGCCGTGCATCACCGCCGCATGGTTGGACCAGAAAATGTGGGTCATGAGAATGCCGTTGAGATAGCGCTCCATGAAGGGTCCGTTGTCGTAGACCTCGGCCTTGGCCTGGGCGAAGGAGGACAGGCGGTAGTGACCGGTGCGCCGGAAATGCAACTCCTCCATCTGTACCAGACGGCACTTGAAACGGTAATCTTCGCAATAGCGCGGCAGCTCCGGACCCGCCAGACGCTCCACCAGGGCGGCGGTCCGTTCCGTGGCGGCCAGGGCCTCGGGGGAGCGCAGGGCGAAACTGGCCTCCAGATAGCGTCGATGGTCCGGCCAGAGAGCCAGAAGGGCTTCCAGCAGTCGATGGGTGGCGGGACAGGCGACGGGATCCACCATGGTCATGGCTTGAGACTCCCGGGGGCCACCGGCACCTCGAAGCTTTTGCCCACCAGAGGCACCGACAGGGAAAACCGGTCGATGCTCGGGGGTTTGGCCTCCCTGTAGCGATAGACCAGCAGATTCTGGTTCATCAACTGGGAGCGGGTGGAGTGGATGGGAATGGTCTTGAGGAGTTCGAAGGCGTCGGTTTTCAGGAAATCCCGCAGGATCTGGTGGATCTCCAGTTGGGCGTAGTTGCGCTCCTCGATCACCAGAATGTCGATGCCGTGCTGGTCGAGCAGGGTGCGGATGCCGGCCAGATCCCGGACATGAATCTGGGTGGCGTGTTCGGTGAACACCGAGGAGGAGTGGAGCAGCTTGTCCCCGCGGAGCACGTGATGGCGTCGCCCGGGATCGTTGAGACGGACAAAACAGGTGAAATAGCCGTTGTTGATCCCATCCATGAAGATCCGGCCTGAGCGGGAGTGGTGCATGGCCAGCTGGGCCGCCTCCCGATGGCCCCGGGTGAAGGCCGGGGTTTTGTTGATGCTCTGCTGGATTTGCAGACCGAGAAGAGCGAGCATCACCAGATACCCCACAGGTCTGCTCCAGGGATGGGCGCGGAGATGGTACCAGGGCAGCGCCGCGAACAGGGCGAAACCCGGCACCCAGAAGATGGTGTAACGGTCGATGCGGTAGCTGTGCAGGGCGGTGAAGAAAAGGTAGGTGGTGAGGATCAGCAGCAGAAAAAACAGCGCCTGACGATCCCGATGGAGCAGGGCGGTAAGCGCCCCGAGACCACTCAACAAAAGCACCGGCAGGGGGAGCTGAACCTGCACCAGCAGATCCAGGTATTGGCGCAGAAAGGCCCAACTGGTCCAGGAGAGCTGGGCGGAGCTCTGATCCACCCCCTGGAAAGCCAAAGCCAGATTGGTTTTGCCCATCCAGACGGTCAGCACCGCCAAAGGCAGGGTCAACAGCACTCCCAGGCTGACGGCCAGCCAGGTGCTGCGACGGGTCAGGGTGGCTTTCAGACGACCGGTGATCAGCAGCCAGGCCAGAAACCAGGGGATGGCGAACAGGGAGGTCTGTTTGGTCCACAAAGCCAGGCTCAAGGCGAGGATGGTCCAGTAGAGCCATTTTGCCTGGCCCGTGTCGGCAAAGCGCCAGAAGAGATTGGCCGTGACCAGAATCAGGGCCAGCGCCGGGATCTCCAGCATGGGATACCAGACCCATTGCACGATGAACGGGGCGGTGAAGAGCAGACCGGTGGCAAACAGGGCGGTGGTCTGGTCATGGGTGCGGCGGATCAGATCATGCCAGGCAACCATGCCCAGCAGGGTGAACCCCAGCAGGGAAAGCTTGGCGCTGGCGTCGCTCACGCCGAACAGGAAAAAGAACACCGCCTCCACCGCCGGAAAAAGGGGTGGCCTGGAACCCAGGCTCAAGGCGGGATACTGGGCGAAATAGCCGATGGCGTATTGATAGGCCCGCGCGATGAAATCCCCCTTCCACAGGTGGCTGAAATCGAACTCCCGCAGAAAATCATGGACAAACAGGCCGTCCATGAGCACCCGGTCCGCGTCGGGCCAGCCCACATCCGGATCGAGCAGGCCCCGGGCCGAAATGGCGAGCACCGCGACGAGCAGCACCCCGAACATCAGGAGATGGGAACGGGTCAGGGCAGGGGGGGGCACGGGCTGGCGGATCCCTGGGGTTGGAAAGAGGCCGGATCGAAGGAGACCGGAGGCTGGTTCAGGTAGTGATGACGGTGCATCTCGGTTCGGGTGCGGCTGATGCTGTGCAGAATGATGCCGCTGGTCAGGCTGATGCTCGCCATGATCACCATGCCCAGACAGAGTACCGCAGTGGGAATGCGGGGCACCAGACCGGTTTCAAAGAAGGTGATGAAAATGGGAATGGCCAGCAGAATGGCCGTCAGGGTCAGCGCCAGGGCGATCAGGCCGAAAAAGGCGAAAGGGCGGGCCTCCTTGGCCAACAGCAGAATCATGAGCATGATGCGCAGGCCGTCCTGATAGGTATTCAACTTGCTAGTGCTTCCCTGCGCCCGGGCGAAGTAGCGGGTGGCATGCTCCTGACAGGGCAGATTCAGATGCAGGGCGTGGACGGTGAGTTCGGTTTCGATCTCGAAACCCTGGGAGTGGGCCGGAAAGGTTTTGACGAACCGTCGGGAAAAGACCCGATAGCCGGAGAGCATGTCGGAAAAACCATGTCCGAACAGCAGGGCCACCGCTTTGGAGAGCAGCCGGTTGCCAAAACGGTGCCCCGGGCGGTACTCCTCGCCCGCGCCTGTGTCGCGGCGCGAGCCTACCACCATGTCCAATTGCCCGGCGAGCAGCCGGACGATCATGTCGGGCGCGGACATGGCCTCGTAGGTGCCGTCCCCGTCGGCCATGACGTAGATGTCCGCCTCGATGTCGGCGAACATGCGTCGCACCACGTGTCCCTTGCCCTGACGGGGTTCGTGACGCACTTCGGCGCCGGCCTCCCGGGCCATTTGCGCGGTCTGGTCTGTGCTGTTGTTGTCGTAGACGAATATCCTGGCCTGGGGAAGCGCGGTCTGAAAGGCCCGCACCACCTGTCCGATGGCCTGTTCTTCGTTGTGGCAGGGGAGCAGCACGGCAATGACAGGTGGGACGGGCATGGTCTTTTTATTCAATTCTGGCGCATGGATAGGGTTTCTCGGATCGCTTCACAGCATGAAATCACATTGCCGGATGGCAGTCAATTTTTTTCGGCCAGGCCCGGTTGATCAGGAGGTCGGATTGGGAATGATGCAGGCGAAACGGTGGGAATCCTGGACCCTTGGGGTGCTGGCCGGCAATGCCCTGGGGGTGCTGGTGTTGTTGCTTGCGGCCTGCCGCTACGGTTTCGAATTCACCGATGAGGGCTCCCATCTGATCTGGATGGCGGATCCGTTCGTCTATTCCGCCTCCCCGACGCAGTTCGGCTTTCTGCTGCATCCCCTCTATCGGTTGTTGAACGGAGATCTGGCCGTCATCCGCATGGTCAATATCGTGACTCTGTTTCTCTCCGGCTGGCTGCTGTGCGATCTGGCGCTCCAGAGATCCCCTTTTCGGGAAAGCCCCCTGCTGGCCGACGCACCCCGACGCCGCCTGGCCCTCTCCGCCGGGTTTGCCGTCACGGTGTTCACGTTGCTGCGGGCCTGGCTGCCCACCCCCAATTACAACAGCCTGATTCTCCAGGCCCTGCTCCTGGGGGTGGCCGGTCTGCTGCTTTTGGAGGGGCGACGTTATCCGGTGCGCGTCGCCGGCTGGCTGCTGGTGGGGGTGGGAATCTGGCTGGCCTTTTTCGTCAAGCCGACCACAGCCGTGCTGCTGGCCGGAGCCGCCCTGTTCCACAGTCTGACTGTCCGACGGTTCGATGGAGGGCTGTTTCTGCTGACCCTCCTGCTGGGGCTGCTGCTCTCCTGGATCACGGTGTGGCTGATCGACGGCTCCCTGACGGCATTCGTCGGGCGTCTGACCGAGGGACACCGGCATTATATCCAGATGAGCGACAAGTATACCCTGCAAGCGGTGCTCAAGCCCGAGATGCTGGTCTGGGTCGGATTGGCGCTCCTGCTGCTCTGGAGCGTTGGTCCAGGCGTCAGGCCGTTGATCGCGCTTTTGTTGTTGAGCCCCTTGATGTTTGCCTTCGGCACCGGGGGATCCTATCTGCTGGAATCCACCAAGGCCGGAATCTTCTGGGTGCTGGGGGCCAGCGCCTGGCTTTGCGCGCTGGTCCGTCCCGCCCGGCTGACCCGCGTCCTGCTGCTGCTGGGCGCGGCAGCCCAGCTTTTGACCGCTCTCCTGCTGGTCCGGGGGCTGGAGTATCCAAAACGTCAACCCCAGGCGCTCCGGGAGATGGAATATTCCTTGAAGATCGGCGGCCCAGGATCACGCCTGATCGTCCCGACACCCTTTGGCCGCTACATCGACCAGGCCATCTCCGATGCCGCCGGGGCCGGGTTTCGACCTGGCCTGCCGGTCATCGATATGAGCGGTCGTTTCCCCGGGCTGCTGTATGCCCTGCAGGCCCGCAGCAGCGGCGCGCCCTGGCTGGTGGGAGGCACCATCGGGAGAAATGATTATGCGATGGCGGTGTTGCGGACCAGTTCCTGCGAGGAACTCAGCCGGGCCTGGCTGCTGCTGGAGTACGATGGTCCGACCCATCTGCACCCCAAGGTGCTGGCCAGCTTTGGCGCGGCTCTTGCCGATTACCGGCAGGTGGCCCGCTGGGAGGCCCCTCCGGGAACCGGTGGTCACGGGGAGAGCGAGCGCCAGCAGTTCATGCAACCGATCCGACCCGGTGAGGTGAGCCTGCGGGCCTGCCGGGCGGCGCGAGGGGAAGGGTGAGAAACTGGACGTGTGGAATCCGGCGTCAATTTTTGCGTGATATTCCGGGAGCGGGGTTGAATGCTCCTTAGATTGCGGGGTTGGCAGGAAATGCTTGACCAGACACGGGTCTGACAGGATACAATGGCCTTTGAAGAGAATTTATGAAAGACAGCCAGGCGGCGTGCCGTTGGCTTTCCGGGTTCATCAGTTTTGTGCGTCACGGCATGGTGGTATATTAAATTGATCCGTATTTTTCGTCACTATCTCCATCGCTGGTCTTTGGTGCTGCTGGCTCTGGAAGGGGTGCTGGCCACGCTGGCCGTGTATGCGGGCGTGGCCATGCGCTTCTCGGGCCTGGAGCACCATGACGAAATCCATGGGGATCTGCTGCCCAAGGCCCTTTTTTTCTCCCTGGTGACTGTCACCAGTCTGGCGGCCATGGGACGCTATCAGCGCCTGATGGATGAAGGGGTCTCCGGCGAACTGCTCCAGGTCGGCCTGAGCTTCGTGGTGGGCCTGGTGGCCATGAGCATGCTCTTCTATGTCTTTCCGGAGCTGTTCATTGGTCGTGGCGCTTTCGGTTATGCCCTGGTCACCTGTTTCTCGATGATTTTTACGGTTCGATATTTCTTTTTCCGGTTCGTGATCGATCTGGATCTGCTTAAACGCCGTCTGATCGTCTTCGGCACCGGCGAATGTGCCCGCCTGATCGCCGGGATTGTGGCCGACAAATCCCGGGGGGGACAGGAACAGTCCGATTGCACCCTGGTGGGTTTTTGGCCCGTGCCCGGCGAAGGGGAGTGCGTGCCCCGGGAGCAGATCATCTGGGATACCCTGGATCTTTACGACTTCGCCGAACAATACAGCGTGGATGAGGTGGTCGTTGCCCTGGACCGCGCCTTTCCGGGTCTCTACCTGAACGAAATCCAGGAGTGCAAAAGCCGGGGCATCCGCATCATGGATCTCCAGGAGTTCTGCGAACGGGAACGGCATATCATCTTCACCGATCTGCTGGATCCCTCCTGGTGGCTGTTCCACTCCGAGGGGCTTTATCGGGAACCGTGGCGGGAAGGGATCAAGAAATTCTTCGACATCTCCATCAGCCTGCTGTTGCTGCTGATCACCGCGCCGGTGATGCTGCTGGCCGCATTGGCCATCTTCATCGAAGGGGGAGGTCGGGGACCGATCTTCTACTCCCAGGAACGGGTCGGCTTTGGCGGACGGATCTTTACCGTGATGAAATTCCGCAGTATGCGTATCGATGCGGAAAAGGATGGCGTCCCACGCTGGGCGGTCCGGGATGATGCCCGGATCACCCGGGTGGGACGGTTCATCCGCATGAGCCGCATCGATGAATTGCCCCAGTTCTTCAATGTGCTCAAGGGAGAAATGAGCCTGGTCGGACCCCGCCCGGAACGTCCGGAGTTCGTCTCCCAGCTCAAGGTCAGGATTCCCTTTTACGCCGAACGGCTGCGGGTCAAGCCAGGGATCACCGGCTGGGCGCAAATTCGTTATGGTTATGGGGCGTCAGAGGAAGACGCGGCGGAAAAATTGAAGTACGATCTGTACTATGTCAAGAATCACGGACTGTTTCTGGATCTTCTGGTGCTGATTCATACCGTGGAGGTGGTCCTGTTCGGACATGGGGCCAATGGTCCCAGACCCATGGAAAAATGCCATAAAGGCGAATGATCAGGCGTGGATCTTTCGTGATGGAGCCAATCCGGCACCCCGCTGCCGGTCTATCGAAACGCATGGATTAGGGACGCATGCAGCAGGAATTCGGTTTTCGAGACATCTATTTCCAGTTGATTCTCCATGCCCGGGGCATGTGGCGTCACCGCTGGCATATGGTCGGTCTGGCCTGGTTCGTCTGTCTTTCCGGATGGGCGGCGGTGGCGGTCATGCAGGATCAGTACATGGCCAGCGCCACGGTCCGCATCGAGGATCCAAGGCAGGAGATCGCCGATTTCCTCTCCAAGACCAAACAGGTCATCGATGTCACCCGGGAGGCCCATCAGGTGCTCAACGGTCTGCTGAGCCAGCAGACCCTGGCCCAGGTGGTGCGGGAGACCGATCTGTCGTTCTCGGGCCGCAACGATCAGGAACGCCAGGAGATCATGAACCAACTGCGCGCCCAGATCTCCATGACCTCTTCCGGGGAAGGGTTGTATCGCATCACCCATCGTCACAACAATCCGGTGGTCACCCGGCAGGTGGTGGAAGTGGTGCTGGATCGCCTGCCCATGAGCAACCTGCATACCGAAGGGGCCACCGGCACCGCCAGGACCGCCGAAGAGTACCTGAAAAAACGGATCGCCGAATACGAAGCCAAGGTGGCCGAGGCCACCCAGAAACTGCAGGAGTTCAAAAACAAGAATCTCGACCTGATCCCGGAAAAAGATGGCGGATATTATGTCCGCATTTCCCGTCTCAATCGGGCCATCGAGGCCCATCAGGCCAAACTGCGGGAGCTCGAACAGAGCCGCGAGGAGGTCAGACGGCAGATGGGAGAGATCGAAAGTACCAGCGCCTCCCCCACCGAAGAACAGGATCGCAAGATCGAGGCCCTCAATCGTCAGCTTCAGGAGTTGCTGAGCAAGCACTACGTGAAGGGAGGGCGCAAGCTGCCTCTGTACAATGAAAATCACGCCGATGTGATCGCCATCCGTCAGGCCATTGCCCAGCAGGAGCAGATGCGTCAGGAGAAGATCAACCGTCTGCGCTCCAACGCCGATGATGGCTCCTCCTGGGAACTGGAGGCCAATCCGGTCTATCGCAATCTCAAGATGACCTCCAGCAAGCTGGAAGTGGAACTGGCCAGCGTCCGGGTGCGGCTGAGCGAAACCGAGGCCCATCTGAAACGGTTGCGTTCCCAGGAGACCACCCTGCCGGCCATCGAGAACGAATACAATCGTTTGCAGACCCGGCTGGCCATGACCCAGGACGAAATGTCCTCCATGCTCCAGCAGGAGAGCAAAGCCCGGGAACGGGGGGAACTGGAAGAAGACCTGAGCCGTTTTGTCCGGTTCAAGGTGATCGAACGGCCCCAGACTCCCCGCAAACCCGTGGGCCCCAATCGGCCACTGTTCTCCTCGGTGGTTCTGGTCGGGGGACTGCTGGCGGGTCTGGCCTTGTCCCTTTTTCTCTCCGTGATCCGTCCGGTCTTCGACAGTCCCGCCTCCCTGAAACGGGCTTTGGGATTGCCGGTTCTGGGTATGGTCTCCATGGTGGATGAGGGCATCGGGAGTCGCTGGGCCCATTCCAGTCTGGTTTTCGTCTTGGCTGTCGGAGGACTGCTGTGCGTCTTTGCGGGTGTACTCTATTTTGTCCCCCACTTTTGACAGGGGGCCGCCTGTTTTCGACCGCTCCGGTCCAGGTCAGGGAGTGATGCCACATGATGGATTATCAGAATATTCATAAAAAAGTTGTCCTGGACTTTGAGAAACTCCGTGCCAAGGGAATTCTGACGCCGGATACCGGACGCAGCATCATGGCCGAAGAGTACCGGGTGATCAAGCGGCCTCTGCTCCTCAACGCCATGGGCAAGGATGCGGAGCGGGTGGTCAACGGCAAGATGATCATGGTGACCAGCGCCTTCCCCAAGGAGGGCAAGACCTTTACCGCCATCAATCTGGCCATCAGCCTGGCCGCGGAGATGGATCTGAACGTGCTTTTGGTGGATGGAGATGTGGCCAAGCCCTCCGTGGCCCGGATCATGGGGTTCAAGGCCAAGGTGGGGCTGATCGATTGCCTGTTGGGCAAGGTGGAGAACTACTCCGAGGTGCTCATCAAGACCAATGTCCCCAAATTGACCCTGCTGCCCTCCGGTCGGCGTCATCATCACGCCACCGAGCTTTTGGCCAGCGAAAACATGCGCATTCTGATCAAGCAGTTGGCGGACAGTCCGGATCGTATCGTGGTCTTTGACTCCCCGCCGCTGCTGGTCACCACCGAAGCCCGGGAACTGGCCCGCAACATGGGTCAGATCGTCATGGTGGTGGAGGCGGAACGCACCCCGCAGTTTGCCGTGAAGGATGCCCTGGAGCAGTTGGAGAATCCGGATATCGTGGGACTGGTGTTGAACAAGTTCCGCAAACGGGGCGCGGGAGGCGGCTATTATTATTATGGCTACGGCGGGTATGGCGGCTATGGCGGTTATGGCGGTTACGGCGGTGGCTATGGGGGAGGGGGCGGCTATGGCGGCGGCGGATACGGAGGAGGCTATGGCGGTTATGGTGGTTATGGCAGCGGACAGGATCAGGATGCCCCACCTCCGAAACGAGGCTTTTTCTCCCGTCTGTTCGGCGGAAGGCGTTGATGGATCTGTGGGCTCATCCCCTTGGCGGATGATGGGTTGATTCGTTGTGACAGGGAGTGTTTCCTTGGCGCGGATTCATGCCTTCACTGTGGATGTGGAGGAGTATTTTCAGGTGGCGGCCTTCGAGTCCCATGTCTCTCGCGGGCAGTGGGAGACTCTCCCTCTCCGGGTGGAGGCCAATACCCGGCGTATTCTGGAGTTGTTGGCCCGTCATGAGATACAGGCCACCTTTTTTGTCCTTGGCTGGGTGGCGCAGCGGTTTCCGGGTTTGATCCGGGAGATCGTCTCTGCCGGTCATGAGTTGGCCAGTCACGGCATGGCCCATGTGCGTGTCACCGGGCAGACTCCCCAGGCGTTTCTGCAGGATGCCCGCACCTCCCGGGAGTTGCTTGAACAGACCGCCGGCGTGGCCGTGACCGGTTATCGGGCCTCCACCTATTCCATTGGTTCCGCCAATCTCTGGGCTTTTGATGTGTTGGCCGCTGCCGGTTATCGGTACAGTTCCAGCGTTTATCCCATTCGTCACGATCTCTATGGTTGGCCAGGGGCGTCCCGTGAACCGTTCTGGCCGTCGGGTGTCACCGGTGAGGGGGTGGTGGAGATTCCGGTGGCTACGCTGCAGGTGGGTGGGCGGCGTTTTCCCTGTGGCGGCGGGGGATTTTTTCGGCTTTATCCGTATGCTTTTTCTCGTTGGGCCTGGCAGCGTCTCAATCGGCGGGAGGGGTTTTCCGGGGTTTTTTATTGTCACCCCTGGGAGGTGGATCCAGGTCAACCCCGCATATCGGGGATCGGTTGGAAGTCCCGTTTTCGCCATTATCTCAATCTGCGGCGGATGGAGGGGCGTTTGGATGCCCTGTTGCGGGATTTCTCTTGGGGACGCATGGATCAGGTGTTTGCAGGGGTGATAGATTCCCGGTCCCTTGGTCAGGAAAACAGTTGAAAAAGAGTGGGGGTTTGGGGAATTTCTTGGCGCATTTATTTCGGGATGCGTTGTTTTACGGATAGGGGTCCAGGGGGATTATCCCCCTGGTGGGGTCC
>JADGAB010000009.1 GCA_015232245.1 Magnetococcales bacterium
AGTCCTTCAATGCCGGGCCTGCCGGAACTCCGGGGAATTGGGGATTCAACGGGTGTGATCGCGGGCTTTGGACTTCTATCGTCGAGGATAGTGTTTTCATCTGCACCTACGGATCGACCTCCCCGCCAACCCGATCCCTGTACGAACTCGGCGTTGCCATCATCTGGCCAGGATCTTTGACCTACTTCAACACACCCAGGGAGAAATTCTATGGCCAATCGGCCAGAGCCAAGATTTATGGCGGCGGCTGCTCCTGGGGTGGCGGCAGGTGATCCATCAATACAAAAGGAGATTTTTCATGTACGCAAAATATGTCTACTCTGCCGGGGCCACGGCGGCCAACATCCTCTCCGACCTCGTCGCCATTCTGACCGGCGAGACGGTCGTGGCCAATCTGTCCGCATCCTGCGATAAACCCAACACCACCATCCTTTCCACCATCCCCGCCGGATGGACGCTGCACGACGCCTCTGCCGGAACCAACGCCAAGGCGATCAAGGCTCCTCTGGCGGATGACCCGACCAAATTCAAATACGTCGTCCTGGACACCAACACCGCCGGATATATCCAAACAAAAGTCTACGAGACATGGGACGCGACCGGCCATACCGGCACCAACATGGCCTACAACTCCAACTCGCCTTCTGCCAGTCAGCAGTTCTCCACCACCCTGGCCGGGACGGTCCATGTTTTTTCCAGCGCCCGATTCTTGCTGCTGGCCAGCCTCTACAACGGTGTCTGGGGAAGCTCCACCGCCACCGGGCCATCGGGGTGCCTGGAGCGGACCCGCGTTTGCCCCTGGGATACGGTGACAGCAGGTTGGCCACCGTTTGCTTTCGCCAATCTCGGCAACATGGCCACCGACGGCTCCGGATCCTATCCGCCCCGGCTCATCTCCAGAGCCTTGGCGACGATCACCGGGACCAACAGTGCCTGGACCAGCTACGCCGGATTTCTGGGTACGGTCAGTACCATGATGTCTTCTTTCAACGCCGTGGACCAGAAGGTGCCGGACGATATCGGAGGATCGGCCATCCCGTTTTTCCCGATCACCTGGATGAACAGCACGTACATGCCCGCGCCTTATGGCGAAATTTCGTCTCTGTGCGATATCTGGGCCTTGCCCCAGGGGGTGGCCGCCAATCTCGATCCGATCCAGAAAGGCGGTCTGGACTATCTCTGCATCCAAGCGTCGGGCACCACCAAAATGTACGCGGTGAGGAAAGGGTGAGGCCATGACCGTCGCGTTTCAGGTTCCGAATTCTCCCCCGGTGGGTCTGGGCGGGTTCAACAGCACCCGGCAAAGAGCCGGGATCGCAGTGGAGCAACCACCCGTCGAACTGGGCAACCGGGCAATCGCGGTCAAAGGATTTCTGGCAGGTGGTGTTGTGGTCGCCCCTGCTGCGCCATCACTTCCCACCCAACACTGGAGCGGTTGACATGCTTGCGTTTGCGGATCGCGTGAAAGAGTCGGCATCGGTCTCCGGTGCCGGGGTTTATACCTTGCAGGGGGCCATGGTCGGATATCAGGGGTTCGTGGCCGCTCTGGGTGATGGCATCCGGTGCGCCTATTGTGCGGAAAGCGGTGCATCCTGGGAGGTCGGTGAAGGCACAATCGATGCCGCAGCCGGAACGCTCTCGCGGGACCGGATTCTCTCGTCATCGAACCTGGGGGTTGCTGTTGTGTGGCCCGCCGGAACCGTGGCCCTGTTCTGCGTGGCTCCAGCCTCGGTGATCCAACGGGTCTCCAACAGCGGGGTGATCGTCAGCACAGATGGTCCGCTCCAGGTGATGACCGGAACCGCACGCTGGTATCCGCCCCAGGCGGTTGCGTTCGGTGCCATGGAAGCCTGGGTCGGCACTGCGTCTGTCGGGAGCGCCATCCAGTTTTCTCTGCGCAAGAATGGTGTCGTCGTTGCCACTGGGACCATCGCCGCCGGGAGTCACCGCATGGCCGCCACGCCCGTCACCCTGGATTTGACCCCTGCGGACTGGCTCACCCTGGACATCGTCCAGGTCGGCTCGTCTGCTCCGGGATCTGATCTGCATGTGCGCCTGACGGCCTGATGCCATGGCGATCTCATCCATTGCCATCGCGGCAGCACCGGTTGCAGGCCAAGCTGCCGGTGCCGTCTTCGTGGTCGCCCGGAACGTCGCACCCTGGGGCAACATGCAATCCGGCGCTACCCTGGCGATGCCGTACTCGATCCGGATCGATGTCTGGTCCGAACAAAAATGGGGCGGATTCCGGATTCAGGCGCAGTGTGGTCAGCCGTTCGGAGCATGGATGACGTCTGCCGCCTGGGACCAGGCATGGGATCCTTGCGCCATCGTCCGCTCCGGCCTGTCGGCAGGCTACGGCACCTGGTATGCCTCCATGGGGGCCGCGACCCCCTACGGCAATGCGCCGCTCAAGGTGTCATTCATCATCCCGTACCGCTTCACCACTGCCGCCCGGTACAGTGCTGAATGGTCCTCGCTTCCTGTGGTCGCTACCCGGTGTGACGCCCCATGGGCGACCATCACCCATGTAGAGGCGCAGAGGGCCATGCATTATCGCATCCTCCAGCGCACCCTGGTAACCGGGTCATCCAGCCAGGTGTGGAACCTTTCCGACCTCCGCAACGTCCTGATCCACGGCTCTGCCGTCCGGGCTTTTCACAAGGGAGTCTGGATATGATCCTGTCCGCCAACATTACTCAGGCCGAGGGAGACTTCACCTGGAGTGGCACCCTGGAACTCTCCGATCCGGCAGCCTTCCAGCGCATCCGCATCGATGACCCGTTGACCGTGCAGTTGGGTGATGAGCTGTTCGAGATGATCGTGGACAACAAAACTATAGAAAGAGATGGTGTCGGCATGCCCCGGCTCACGGTGTCGGTGATCAGCCCCACCGCGCGTTTTGCCGCTCCTCGCGCCACCCCTGTGGATCGCTCCTGGGCCTTACCCACGACGGCCCGGACCGCCGCCGAAGAGGCCATTGGCGAGACCATCCCGTGGGAATTGGTGGACTGGCTGATCCCGGCGGGCCGTCTGGAATTCCACGACGCCACCCCACTGGATGTGGTCAAGACCATCGCCGAGGCTGCCGGTGGTCGGATCGAATCGACTCCGGAGGGCCGATTGCAGGTGCGCCACCGCTTTCCCGTCGCCGTGCCGGATTGGCCCACAGCAGTCGTGGATCACGTCCTGACCGACGAATCGGACAATCTCTCCTGCCGCGAAGCCCACACCCTGCGCACCCGGGTCAACAAAGTGCTGGTCCGAGGCTACCTCTCGACCGGAAGCACCGGCTTTCTCACTGCCGAGGTTGATGGCCGAATCGACGGCCCGAACGAAGGCCGCACCACGTTCTATGGCGGGGATGTCGTCCATCTGATGGTCCACGTCGGAGACGATGTCACCTTGCTGGATCCGTTGGTTTCCACAGGCGTTGTCTGGCTCGATGGCCAGGAGGAGACCACCATCACCGAGGATCTGGTTTTCTCCCTGTCCACGACTGCCACCCTGAGCAAACCAGCCATGGGAATCGACTCCGAGCTTTGGTTCGGTCTGAACCTCGGTCCGTTGACCTTGGAAACCGACCAACGCACCGTCACCGCCCGCTTCGCCGGGGTAGCCATTGTCCGGGTGAGCTACCGCTCCACCATGCAACACTGGATCGCCTGGGTGCCGGAGACCGTGGCCGGACATGACGCATTCCCATTCCAGGTTCGTTTCGCAGGCACGACCGGCGCGCGACTGAACTCCAGCGAGATCTTCTGCCAGCGTGGCGACGGGGCGTTCCGAGGCGCGGACATCTCCGATCCTCTGCTTTCCACCGACGATGCCAAACGCTCTCGTGGCCGGGCCGAAATCGATGCGGGTGAGGCGCTCCAGGAGGTTTCTTTCACCTGTTTGCATCGCCCTGGGTTCATGCCGGGGCAACTCGTCGAGGTCCATGACGCCCTGATGGGCCAATCCTGGCGAGGCAAAATTACCTCCGTGAGCCATGCGGCTCAAGGGAGCAAGCTTACCACCTCTTTGGAGTTGCTGCGCCATGTCCAGCCCATTGTCTGATCTGCGGGAGTTACTGGCCGGGCGATCTGCGGTGGCTGGCAGGGTGGTCTCGATGGCAAATGGCACGGTGCGGGTGGCCACGGCCCAGGGGGTGGTCGAAGTAGCGCTGGACGGGAGCGGCAACGTGGGGGATCGGGTCGCCGTGAGGGATGGGCGCGCGATTCGGGTACAGGAGGCGGTGGAGGTACCAGTGTTTTTCGTGTAAAGGAATGAGATGAGCGCGTCGGACTCGACCCTGACGGGGAATCCGATACGCCACATCATCATGACAGGCTTTGGCGGGATCGCCGCCATTCCTGCCGCTTCCATTGATCCTCCTTGCATGGCGGCATCTCCGAAAGTCCCCGAGCGCGCGTGTCCGGGTCCACAACGCAGGATTCAACCTTGGAGGGAATCCTGGCGTTCATGGCAGTCTGGCAGATCTCGCGAGATGATGCCAGGGAGATGCTTAGAAATATGAGGGGGCACCGATCTGGGGTGAAACCGTTCAGTACAACACTGAATAAATGGAAAAATTCCTGATTTTTGGTCGAATCGATCCAGACCAAAATCGGGTCGGATGGGGTTTTTGGGATAGACCAGGTATGATCGGCTCTATCGTCTCGGCAACGCTCTCCCAGGCCGAGCAGGATTACGCCTGGAGCGGCAGCCTGGAGGTGACCAATCCGGCGTCATTCCAGAAAATTCAGATCAATGATCCAATTGAGCTTGAACTGGGCGGCGAGTTGTATAAACTCGTTGTGGACAATACCAGGATCTCCGAGCCTCTGCTTTCCACGGATGATGCAAATCGTTCCCGTGGCCGGACGCAAATCGGCGCGGTGAGACACTCCAGAGAGGTGTCACTCACCTGTTTGCATCGTCGGATTTATACCAGGGCAGATTGTCAAAGTGCATGATGCGCTCATGGGCCAGTCATGGCGAGGCAAGATCACCTTCGTGAGTCATACGGCCCATGTAGCCAAATTGGTTGCCGCTCTGGAAATTTTGCGTGTCAAGCCTTTTTGTTGGTCTTGATAAACTTTTTTTTGCGTATTCATAACATCCGGTCAAGTGATTTCAATGGTCTATGGTATTGCTCGTGCAACCACGTCAGCGGCTTCCATTTTTCGCGCGTTGACCCGATGGCTGCACATTCGGAAAACCGGTGAAGCCTCTCCTCCCCTTGATCCCGAGCGTCCAGATGAGATTTCCTGGCCGGCGTCGCTGCCCGGCATCGACCTGGGGGCCGGACTGAAACGAATTCGAGGCAACCGCAAACTGCTCTTGAAGCTTCTGGGAGATTTCCATCAGGATTACAAGGAGGTGCATCACACCCTGCTCGACGCTCTGGAACAGGGAGATATGGCCACCGTGCAGCGCGCGGCCCATACCATCAAAGGGGTGGCGGAATCCCTCGGAGCCCACGCCCCAAGCGCCGCGGCCAGGGAGCTGGAACTGGCGGCTAGGGAAGGCCGCATGACCCACATGGCGGACCTGATCGACACCTTGCACCAGCGCCTGACGCCGATATTTATCGCCATCTCCGGGTTGCGCCCGCCCTCGGTTCCGCCGCCGTCTCCAGCCCCGAATGCCCGAGTCGTCAACGTAACCAATATCGCGGAAAGACAGGCCCTTCTCTGTCTGTTCACCGAATTGACCCAAATGCTGGAACAGGGCCGAACCAGCAGGGCCGAAGCGATTTTTGCACAAATTCGTGCTTTGACACATGGGTTATCGGATGATAACTTGTACGCCATTGGCAAAAATATCGAAGACTTCAACTTCGATGAGGCTCTGGCGCGGCTCAAGGTCCTGGTCATCACAATTCAAGCGGAACCCGGAGGACATGATGGCAGACCGCCGCGATACGATCCTCATCGTCGATGACGAACGGTTCAGCATCAACGAATTGAAAGAAGCCCTCGAAGAAAATTACGACATCATGGTGGCCATGAATGGAGGACAAGCCCTGAAACGAGCCGCTGCCTCCCCGCCGCCGGACCTGATCCTGCTGGACATCATGATGCCCGGCATGGACGGCTATCAGGTGCTGGAACGCCTGAAGTCCGACAATGCGACACATGAAATTCCCGTCATCTTCATCACCGGCCTGGGCGATTCCCCCGACGAAGCCAGAGGATTGGTCATGGGGGCGGCTGATTACATCGTCAAGCCTTTCTCCCTGGCAGTGGTGGCAGCACGGGTTCGAACCCAGCTCAGGCTGAAGTGGGGCCTGGAGCGGGAGAGGCAACTCAATCGCACCCTGGCGCGCCTGAACGATGAAATGGCCGAAAAAAATGTGCAGCTTATTAATTTGAACAAGACGCTCCAGGATATGGTCAGCGTCGATGGCCTCACCGGCATTCCGAACCGCCGACGATTCGACGAATATCTGGAACAAGAGTGGAACCGGTCGTTGCGCGACAGGACTCCGTTTTCGGTGATTCTGCTTGATGTGGACTTTTTCAAACTCTTCAACGATAATTACGGCCACGCAGCCGGTGACGAGTGTCTGAAGCAGGTGGGCCGGGCTCTGGCTTCAGCCATGGTACGCACCATCGACATGGTGGCGCGTTACGGCGGCGAGGAGTTTGTCTGCATCCTGCCGACCACCGATAACGCCGGGCTGCTCGTGGTCGGCGAGCGTCTGCGAGCGAGTGTCGAGGCGTTGCGCCTGCCTCACGCCTTATCCAAGGTCGCGCCACATGTCACCGTAAGCCTGGGTGGTGCCACTGCGATTCCCGTCGCCTGCGACACCACCGCCCAGGGACTCCTGTTGCTGGCGGACCAACGCTTGTACAAGGCCAAGGATGGTGGACGAAACCGACTGATGGCTACGTGACTCCCGCCATCCTCCTGGTATCTCCCCATCGCTGCGTAATTCCAATGAGACAAACCTCGGCCTTGATCATCGTTTCGGCCACTGGTTGATCGCTTCTGGCCGCCATGCAACAGATTGGAAAGATTCAGATTTTTTTGCTTTCCTCCGCTTGCTTGGCCGGATTGACCCAAACGATGATCAAGGCACAAACCTCTCACCTGTCCAGGAAGTCAGAGAATGAAAACACCTTTTATCAGCATTCTCTTGGCGCTTTTGTTGCCAATTGTTTCAATTGGATGCGGCGGTGGGAGTGGCGGAATGCCCGCTGCGTCAAGCTCGGTTTCTGGAGCGGTGATCGAAGGGACCATCAAAAACGCCACCATCACGGCTTATAACAGCGCAGGCGTCATCGTCGCCACGACCACAAGCGGCAATGACGGCAAATACAAACTGTCGATTCCAGCCAACACTCCCCTTCCCCTGGAGATCAAGGCCAGTGGCGGCACCGACCTGGTGACCGGGGAACCTCTGGCCGTTACCCTCTCTTCCCTGCTGACACAAACAACCCAAAACACGGCCAATATCTCTCCCATTACCACGGTGATCACCAAAGCCAGCAAAGTCAAGGCAGGAGGGAATCTGGCCAAAGTGGTGACGATGGATGTGGAAGCGATCCAGACCACGGTCTTGAAAAACTTTGGATTCGGTATTGATGGGGAGGATGCCAAAATCAACCCCATCACTTCGCCGGTGACCAACAGCAACATCGCCTCGGTGACCAAAGCTTCCGAAGGAATGGGAGAAACCGTGCGCAGAATCGCCGGTGCCAACGCCCAGGATCAGGAAAAAATTCTGGCAGCCCTGGCCGAAGATCTCGCGGACGGAAAACTGGATGGCAAACAGAATGGCGTCACCTTGAACAGTTCTCTGCCCAACGGTATGGACGCCAACGCCTTTGTCGCCAAGACGGTCGTCCAAACCATCGCCGTTGTTGCGGAAACCCTCAACAACGCCCTGGTCGTCACCAAAAACGATGGCAGCAAAATGGTAGCCGGCGAGGTCAAGAGCGCCATGGTCACCTCCATGAAGGCCATGGATGGGAATCTGGACGAAAATACCGCCCTCGCCAAAATGACCAACACTCTGATTTCGGACAATCTGAAAAAACAGGCTATTGCCTACGCAGCATCCGCCCAGGCCATGTTCGGAACTGCCAACAATGCCTATTTTGAATTGATGCACGTCTCTTTCAACAATCTGGTGGTTGGCAAAGAGGCATTGGCACAGGTAGACAAGAATCTGACCGGATCGCAAAAAACCCGGGATGACACCATTGCCCCCATCCTGACCAACATCAGCCAGGCAAAATACACCGCCAGCAAGATTCAACAAGCCCTCAACCATCCTCCGGTCGTGGAAGCTGTCGTCATCAAGACAACCGTTGGGCAACCGGTGTCCGGCATCCTTGTCGGGACCGATCACGATGAAGACCCTCTTGCCTTTCGCATTCAAAGCGATTCGACCGGCCCCCACAAGGGAACTCTGACCATTACCAATACCGCCACCGGGGCTTTCACCTACATTCCGAACAAGGATGAAACCGGCGTCGATACTTTCACTTTTCTTGCCAACGATGGCGCCTCCGATTCCAATGTTGCCAAATTGACGATTGCGATCGCCAATCTCCCGTCGGACAACATGCCACCGGTCATCACTGATACGCAGATGATCATCACGACCGGCACCGCGTTCAATGGCAAACTGGAGGGGTTCGACCCGGAAGGAAGCGAATTGACTTTTGCCATCTCCACCCAGCCTTCCGGGGGAGCCATTCTGCTGGAGGATACCCACAAGGGATTTTTCACCTATACCCCCAGCAAGATTCTCTCTTCAGATGCGTTCACCTTTACGGTGAGCGATGGCGTGAATGTTTCCGAGCCGGCCACCATCACCCTGTTCTTCGCCCATGGCCTCGATACGGATGAGGATGGGGTGGAAGATGGCATGGATAATTGTCCATTGATCGCCAACCCCGACCAGAAAGATACAGACAAGGACGGCGTGGGGGATGCCTGTGACGCCTTTGCCAACGACCCCCTGGAAAGTGTGGATACGGATGGCGACGGCATTGGCGATAATGCCGATACGGATGACGACAATGACGGCGTGACGGACGATCTGGATCTTTTCCCAAAGAATGCCAAAGAAACCAGTGATATGAATCATAACGGCATTGGCGACAACAGCGACATCGACCGGGATGGCGATGGCGTGCCCAATGCCTGGGATGCCAACCCCAACAACCCCAACCTGGCGCAACTCACCACCACCTTCCACTTGCAACGTTCCGGGGCGAATCAGTATCTGCTGCCCGTCAAGGTGGGGAACCAGATCTTCAAGCTGTTGGTGGATACCGGTTCCGATGCGTTGCTGGTGTTCAGGGACAAGATCGCATCCACCAACACGGATATTGCGCTGGGTACCTCCGAAATCAAGAAATCCTATGCCAGCGGCATGCGCAGCGGCGTTCTGGCCACCGCGCCGGTCCGCATCGGTCCCTATGCGACCAAAAGCATGCATCTGATGGTGGTTCAATCCCCCACGTCAACCAGTGACCCTTCTCTCACAGCCAAGGGGGCGGATGGCATCATCGGTTTTCGTCGCACCCGGGGTCTGGACCTGAGCGTGGATACCAACCAACTGGACGCGACATTCAACATGTTGACGCCCCAGGTGGATAAAATGGAGTTCAATCTCTCCCCGGTCGGTCCCGCCACGATCTCCTTCGGCAGCATGCCCATTCTCGACCGGGCCAAATCCCAGTATGTGTTCCGCGCCAAGGCGTTACCAATCACCAACCCCTACAATCCCTCGGCGATCAACGAATACACCGACCTGCAGATTCCCTTCCGGGCCAAGAGCCGTCTTGGGGCCATCGATACCAACTCCCTGGACATCCTGTTGGATAGCGGAGCTGTCAGTAAATTGGTTCTGGATACCGTGGTGGCGGAATCCATCGGTTATGACTCCACCAGCAAAAAATGGACGTTGGCCGCAGATGACGAGGTGGAAATCAACCTGATCGGCATCAACGGCACTGCCCCCATTCTGCCCAAGTTCAAGGTTTCGGAAATCAGCGTCGCCCCGTACAGTTCCATGGGCGTGGCATTTGAGGCGGTGCTGGGGATCAATCGCTGGCAGGAGTATGTGATCGGCTATGATTACCGCTCCCTGCATAACGGTGGTCCGGATGCCACCATCAGCATGCTGCGTCGCATGGACATGATCGACGCCCTCGATGCGGCACCGCCTGTCCTGGACAAAGGATTCGTTCCGTTGCCCGGTCTCAACTCCATTGCCAATGACGAATTCCCTTCCGCCGACGATACCGGCAACCTGGTGGCCTTCCAGTCGGATCGCGAGGAGAGCATCGGCGGAATCGACATCTTCCTGTGGCGCAAAGGGGTGGGACTGGTGGATCTGCCCAATCTGAACCATGCGGGTCATGACCTTCATCCACGCCTCTCCGGAGATGGACGCTTTCTGGTCTACCAGGCTCCGACACTGCGGCCCGGCGGCACGGATCAGGATATCTTTCTGTATGATATCGAAAAGAAACAGCAGGTGGACATTGCCGCCATCAACTCCACCGCGGACGATACCTGGCCCGCCATCAGCGGGGATGGACGTTACATCACCTTTGTTTCCACCCGGGCAGGCGGAGCCGGGGGCAGCGACATCTATCTGTATGATCGTGAAAACAGCCAGTTTGTGGATCTGCCGGGAGTCAACAGCAAACAGGACGAAGGCTTCCCGGACATCCGGCGGGATGGCAAGTTCCTCACCTATACGATCGAGGCGTATGCCGGTCCGAACAAAGAGGTCAACCGGGACATCGCCCTCTACGACCTGCAACTCAAACAGACGGTCCCCCTTTCCACGGACATTCGCGGGGTCAATACCGGCAAGGATGAACTCTCTCCATCCTTGAGCGCCGACGGCACGATGCTGACCATGCACAGCAATCGCAAGAATCCGGACGGGGGACAGTTCGACCGGGACATCTATCTGGTGGATCTGCGTTCCGGGATCGCCAACAAGTTTCCTGGCCTCAACTCCGATTTTGACGACACGGCCCCACGATTCACCGATTCGGACAGCAAGCTGATCTTCCAGTCCCGTCGTCCCGGTGGCCAGGGTGGCACCGATATTTACCTGTATGATCTGGCAGCCACCGGCAATCAGCCGGTCAGCGCCGTCGCTCCTTCGCAGAACGAGGCCATTCCCCTGAAGCCGACGGCGGCAGGGTTGTATATGACACCGGTGAACGTGGCCGGACAGAAACTGAATCTGTTGGTGGACACCTCTCTGGGCGCCATGATCCTGTTTTCGGACGCCCTGCCCAACGGCGTTGTCGCGGATACCAAACAACCACTCCAACAGATTTCCCTGGGATTGGGGCAAGTCTCCGGGAGTATCGCCACAGCCGACATTCAGGTCGGCAATCGGGAGGCGAAATCCTTCAACCTGATCATTGCCAAACGCCAGGATTGCGCCACCGCGTTGCAAATGAACCTGCAGGAGGCGAATGGTATTTTTGGCATCAACGGCGCCAGCAGTTCAGGGACCGGCGGAACCGGCAATCCGAACAATCCCCAGCCACCGGCAGCAGGTCCGCCCACCTTGCAGGCCGATGTTCCCCTCAGCAGATTGATGCCTGAAGTCAACATGTTGGAACTCAGCGTCAACGGAAACGGCACCGCCGGCATGAGCCTGGGTTATCTTCCCCAGATTGGCGGCATTTCGAAACACAATGCCTTTTATACCGGCGTGATCGGACAGATGAATCCGACCAATCCGAACGCCAGTTCCGTCAGCATGGGGCTGCCTTTCTTTGCCGATGGCCTAGCTGCCGGATCACAGTCGGTGGCGAAGCGCTTTGGAGGAGAACAGGGCTTCAATTCGTTGGAAAAAATGTCCCTGTTGCTGCCGGGCACCCTGATTACGGATCGTATCCAGATGGATACCCATGTGGCCAGCGCACTTGGATACGAAAAACAGACCGGATCCTGGGGAGACATCAATCGTGTCTCCCTGTCCCTGGTGATGTTCGGCTCGGACAACTCCCTGAAGATCGCCGAAGGAGTTCCGGTCACCAAAATCGATGTGGCCGATTTTGGCAGCAAGAGTTATCGCATTGTTCTGGGCAGGGATTACTGGAGCGGCTACATTCTGGGATTCGATACCCTCAATTTCCAGAATGGCGGTCCGGCTGGCATGTTGTTCCTGGTGCGTCATGACGAGGCGGTGCCACCCGCAACCGCCATTACCGATATCGATCACCATTTTGTGCCTTTGCCCGGCCTGAACGGGATCGGCGATGACATGTTCGGTGACATCAGCGATGACGGTCAAACCATTGTCTTCCAAAGCAATCGTCCTGAAGGGGCCGGGGATTACGACATCTTCGTCTATCATATGGGCAAAGGTTTGGTCGCCTATCCCGGCATGAATTCGAACAAGGCGGATTCCAAGCCCTCCATCAGCGGCGATGGTCGCCTGATTGCTTTCCAGACCGAGCGCACCCAGGGCAACGGCCCGGATATTCTTGTCTATGACCTGAAGGCCAAGGCGTTTCTTGACCTGCCGGATCTGGCCACCACGGACATCGAAAGCGAGCCGGATCTCAACTCGGACGGTACCCGGCTGATCTTTACCAAGAAATCCGCGAGTTCTCCCGACAGTGACAGCAACATCGTGTTGTATGATCTGATCAACAAGCGCTTTGTGGACACCTCATCGGATCAGATCAAAACCTATTTAAACGAATCCGCACCGACCATAGGAGGCAAGGACAACCTGCTGTATGCGTTCACCCGCGAGAACATGATGGACCACTCGCAGGAGATCATTCTTTATAACCGCAGCAAAAACTCCAAGGTGCCCCTTTCCAGCGATTTCGTATCGCATTTTCGTGACACCAATGCAAAACTGAGTCCGGATGGCGACTATCTGGCCTTCCAGAGCAATCGCAACAACCCGGATCTGCAACATTTGGGGAATGACATTTTCCTGTATGAACTCAGTTCCCAGGAATTCATCTTCCTGCCCTCCCTGAACAGCGATTTTGAGGAAGGCTCCCCTGCCCTTTCCAAGAACGCCCAACATATTCTCTTCCACTCCAAACGCCAGGGTGGCGTGGGGGGCTACGATCTTTATCTCTACAAACGGGATACGGCGGATAAAACCGTCTATCAGGTGACGGACGCCTACACCCAGTCCGGACAGGTCGCTTATGAGAATGGCCAGGTGGTGGCCAATACCACGGTTTCCGCCCTGGATATGGCCGGCAATGTCATTGCCACCGCCACCACCAACGATCTGGGCAAATTCTCCATGCCCATCTCCTCCGGCCAGGCGTTGCCAGTGGCCTACAAGGCGACGGCAACCGGCAGCCAGGTGATCGTGGACGGTGTGGGAGATGACACCTATGTCCCGGACTTCGAGGCCGGAAATCTGAAATTCACCGATGTCTGGGTGGAAGACGTCATGCAATCTTCCATGAAAACCACGGTCCACTTCAACGTGGCCGCCGAAGTGCCCAAATACAACAGCATCGTGAAGATTTATCTGGTAAAACTGCCCACCGGCAACGTCAATGACCTGAAAATCGGCAACGTCAACAACTTCAAACCCGATTACACCCTGACGGCCTTGAACATTCCCACTCTGGGACAAAAACTGGCCAGCACGACGGTCACCAACACCCAGGACGTGGATACCGTCACGACCATTCAATATACCTCCGCCAATTTTCTCAATGCCCTGGTGGAACACTCTTTCCGTCTGCCTGCCGACATCACGGCAGGAACCTATGCCGTCGTTTTCAGCATTGGTCAGTTTGACTACACCCAGACCGATGACGCCCTGCAAAGTGAAACCGCGGCCAATCAGAGTGATAACGTTCTGATTGCCCCCGCCAGTGTGCTCATTGGACAACCGGACAAGCCCAACCTGCGCATTCTTTCGACCACCCTGGGCAACAACAGCCTGGAATTGCCTGCAAAACGTCCGGATACCAACAGCACCCCACCGGTCACGCCCGATCTGAGCCTGAATATGGAAGTGGAGTCCATGGCCCAGGACACCACGGTGCCGGTCAAGATCACCATGGAACTCCAACTGGCGGGTCAAACCTATCCCTTGAGCATCCTGACGACCGATGCCAATGGCAGACCCTCGCTTGCTGAGAGCAAAAACTATGATGTCACGTGCGTCAAGGAGAAGGGACAGGATCGTTGCGCCTCCCTGTTCCGACAGAATCAACAGGGTTACACCTATCAACTCTATCTCAACCGGGATGCCTACGACGCCCTCGCGCAGTTGACCGGAGATGTTCAAGGCAAACTGGTCATTCGCGTTGACCCCGAAGGGAAGGTGGACGAATGGGAGAACAACCGGGCGGACAACGTCAAAGAGATGCCGGTCATGTTCCTGTCCCACAGCAACACGGCAGCTCCCAATGCCAAGCGTACTGCCCGTTTTTATGATACGGGGGCTGCCAGCACCAATTATGTGCATATGGGGGATTCATCCTCGGTTTATGGCTCCAAAAGCATCATAGGGGTCTCATACAACCTGGGAGCCGATGTTAACTATGGCGATATCGCCAGCAACATTCCCCATACCGCTGAATTCGATGCCGGTGCGAACAACTTTTCCGTCTGGATTTTTGGCTATGAGATCGGATTGCTGGGTCTGGATACCGGTGCCCAGTTCGATGGCGACAACCCGTTCTGCAGCAATATGCATCTGGAAATGAAAGTGCTTGGGGTGAATATTCTGGCCTATATTCCCCCCACAGGCAGTCAGATCGCCTCGACTGTTTACAATCTGGTTTCAGGGTTATGGACCTCCAGTTCCTGCAAATCCAAAACCGCCAGCAAGGTTGAATCCCTGTGGTCCAGCCAGGATTTCAGTGGCAACGAACTGTACATTCTGAGCAAAGACAAAGAAGAAGAAAAAACGTACTTTATCGGTCCGGTCCCTGTGACCGTTACCGCAGGCGTGGAAGGTCAGGCCGGTTTGCAAGGCTACCTCACGGTGGATGCCACACAAACGATCAAGGCAGGAGTAGGTCCGTTCCTGCAACTGACCGGCACAGCCGAGGTCGGTGTGGGGGTGTCGGTATCCAAGGGCGGATTGACCATCAGTGCGACTGCCGGGGTGGGCATCTCCCTCACCATCTTGCAAATCAATCTCGAATTCGACACGAGTTTCCTGCTGGATAAAACCCTGCCAGCGGCCATGATCAAATTCGAAACCCCCTTGGTCCTGCAAACCCTGAGCGGCAGCTTTTATGCCTACGTGGAGTTGGGGGTCGAGATTGATCTCGGGTTCACCAAGATCGAAAAGGAGATTCGCTATACGCAAAACATCATCTCCTGGACAGGCTACAGTTGGACCATCAATCTGTTGGACCCTCGGGTCAAGACCTTTGCGCAACTCAACCGCTACGCCCTCACAACCGATGGAAAACTGTCCGTTGTCGGCAATGTGGACTATACCTCGACCTCCCCACCGTCTTCGATGGAATGGGCTGGCACTTTCAACTTTGATGCTGGAACTTATGTGTTCCATCTCATCACGGATGACCATGTTGTCGCCAAAGTCAACAATGTCACTCTGGCGCAGCTTCCTTATCCGACCAGTTCGACACAAGTTATCGACAAAGTGAACAGCTATACCGGAACCTTGACCAATGGGGCGTTCATCAGCACCACGTCTGATGCCCTCTCCTCCACCACGCTTGCGGCGGACAATCTGCAAAAAGGAGCCCTCGAACTGGACGGTTCCAATGATTATGTGGACCTCACCACGGCACTGACAACCGTCTTCAATCAAACTACCACTGGGACCGGCGGGACCATCGAGCACTGGCTCAAAGTCGATATCAGCAATGGCGATGTGGTCGCTTTCTATGTCGGTGACAACAGCGGTTCCAATGGATTTGGCGACAGCAAAAGCCAGATGGAGATTCATACCGGCACGGTCGGCAACAAACCCTTCTTCATGTTTCAAAAGGGCGGAGAAAGCGACAACGCCAAATTGACAGGCACGACGGTCATGACACCGGGCGTCTGGTATCATGTCGCTGCCACCTATGAAATCCACAGTGGCGGCACATCCCTGTTCAAACTTTATGTAAATGGTGTTCTGGAATCTTCAAAGAGCTGGGCGACCACATTCAGCACCAAAACCCCCACTGGCATCTTTGTCGGCAGACCCCACTCCTTCGCCCGCATGTTCAATGGTCAGATCGATGAACTGCGTTTGTGGAATACGGTGCGCACCCAAAGCGAGATTTCCACCAACTCAAGCAAGCGTCTGCCGTCCACCACCTCCGGACTGTACGCCTATTTCACCTTTGACGATCCCTATGGGGCCCTCAACAGTTCCATCGGCATGACCCTCACCTCCAATCAGACTTATGGTGTCTCGGTGACCTATACCAAGGATACCGCCACCAAAACTCCAACCAGTGAATCCGTCAACTTCTACTGGACGCAAACAGATTATACCGGATACAACGTAACCTACTACAACACGACCGACCTGAGTTCCTCCGCGGTTTGGAGAGAACAGGAGCAATCCATTGGCCACAAATGGAACACCTACTCACCCACGGGTGAAAGCAGTACGGATTCCACCTATATCGTCAATCCAAAAAGTTTCTCGGCACGTTGGGAGAAGAACTTCAGCGGGTTCGAAAACAATACCAACTGGATCTTCCAGGTCACCAGCGACGATGGTGTCCGAGTCTATCTGGATGGCAACTCGACCTCCCCGGTGATCAATACCTGGAGCAGCACACAAACCGCCAGCAAGACCACGACCTCCGCCTCCACCACGTTGAACTCCTCCACGCACTCTCTGACCCTGGAGTATCAACATGAAGCCAGCCGCAAGGACTCCACCGGTACGTCAGTCACGGTCAATTCAGAAATCTCGATGACCTATCTGCCGGAGAACAAATGGCTCAAGACGGGGATCATCTCCAGCGATACCAACAATACCGAAGATGTCAAGACCCTGATCGGTCTGGTCAGCGATATGGCCGCCGACATCAAGAGCCTGGGCTCACCGGACTATGAGTTCATGCAATATGAGAAGTTTGTCTATTTTGACTCCGATGGCACCTACGATTTCATTGCCCGCACCAACCCCGGGATGATCATCACCATCGATGGCGTCGAGTACAAAGGGGGCTGGGCACACAACAGCGCCACCGCCTTCATGCATTCCATCACCCTGACCAAGGGGTATCATGCGGTCTCCGTTCGGCTGCGTCTGTATGACAGCTACACGGCGCACAGCACCAAATCCTTGTCCAACACCCGGGTTGGCGAGGTGAGTTGGATCAAGCAGGCAACCGGGGTTATGACCGGCTATTATTATCGTACCGTCTCCGATCTGGAGGAATCCCAGAGCGCCTCGACCACTTCCACCAAAGTGGTGGAGCCCATCCTGATCCGCAAGGATTACCCGCTGACCACCGGGGACTTCGTGACCGCCCTGAACTTTGACTGGGGGGCATCCTCTCCAACCTTGTACCTGCAACCCATCGATACAGAACTGGACAGCGCCAACAGTTCCGGAAAGGAGTATTTCGGAATCCGTTGGGTGGGTAATTTCGACTTCACCAGTACAGACACCTCCTGCAACGGCATCAATGTGGACGATACCGGCGCCAGTTCTTCCGAGGTCAATGATACCTGTGTTTATCTGTTCACCGTGCAGGCGAATGACAAGGTGCGACTCTGGGTGGACGACCGTCTGGTAGTGGACCAGTGGAACAGCACCACGGATACCAAAACCTCCCATGAAACCACTGTGGTGCGAGCAGGCGTCCACAAAATCACGGTGGAGTATACGGAGGAAACCGGCAATGCCAACATCATGGCGAGTTGGCATCTGGTCTCTGCGGGCAAGATGTATGTCAATTATTTCAACTCCAGCGACCTCTCCGGCCAGCCGGTGAACGTCACCACGGCGGGACTGCAAACCAGCAGCGTCCTCGATTCCAGCACCAATCTGGTGGGAATCAAACCGACCGGCTTGACCACCAGCACCAGTTTCAGCGCCATGGGGGGTGGCATGTATTACTTCAATGAGAGTGTTTATAATTTCTCACTGAAGGCAAACTCGGGCGCCGTGCTTTATGTGGATGGCATCCAGGTGATCAACGCCTGGAGCGGCCTGGCCGGAAAGACTCTCAATTCCAACTGGCCCATGGAAGAAGGTTATCACGACATCAAGCTCAAGTGGTTTGACACCACCAGCAATCCAGGTGTCACTCTGGCATGGACCAATCAATACAAAACTGCCGCCGGCGGCAACGCGCTGATTTTTGACGGACTGAGTGACACGGCCACCATTCCGGGCTATACCGGCATCACAGGCACCAATGCCCGCACCGTGGAAACCTGGATCAAGACGACAACCATCGATCGGGCCTTTCTTTATTGGGGCTCTCCTGACTCCGGCCAGAAATGGCTGATACGCACGGAAAGCAATGGTGGGCTGCGGGTGGAGATTTCCGGAGGCGCCATTTCCGGCACCACATCCATCAGCGACGGCAACTGGCACCATGTGGCGGTGACATTCGCCAATGATGGCACGCCCAATGTGAACGACATCAAGCTCTATGTGGATGGTGTGCAGGAAACAAGCTTCTACACCAATACAAGCATGGCGCTCAATACGGCGTCCAGTTCGGACGTACTGATCGGCAAGGACAATTTCAGCCGGTATTTTACCGGCCAGCTCGACGAATTGCGCATCTGGAGCGTGGCCAGGAGCGCCACCGACATCAAAAACAATTTCAAACGGATACTCACCGTTGGCACCGAAACCACCGGCATGGCGGCCTACTATCGCTTTGATGAGGGATACGGCAGTGTTCTGGTGGATCAGTTGGGTCTGCATAACGGGGTCATCGACAACAATTCCGGCTGGATCATCTCCGGGGCCCCGATCTATGGCGATTGATGCGTCTTTGCGACCAGGGGGAAGGATCCCCCCTGGTCCCTGATTCCCATTTTCCGACACCAGGAGAAGAACTGTCAGACAGTTTTGCGAATCGTCAGGATGAAGCAGATGAAATGGAACTCAAAATGGATTCTCGCACTGGTTGTGGTACTGCTTGCCATTCCCGGTCTCTTGTGGTGGATGCCAAAAACCACAACGGCCCCTGTAACGGACACCAGCGCGCCCCCCGCGGCCACAACCGCGGCAACCACTGCGGCGGAGCCAACGCCTCAACCGAGTATCCGGCTGCGCTTCAGTCCGGAAAACGGTCAAATCCAGGCATGGCGTTTTGGTGTCCACTCCAAGGCCATGATCGATTTTGCCATTCTGCAGCCCAAAATCTCAGGCGCCCCCCCTCCCACGCAAGGCAAACCGATACCGGTGGAGTCCGGCATCAACGGCGAGTTGTATCTCAAATTCCACCTCCGTGAAGAGGGCCTCTGGAACGTGGCCGGCCTGATCCAGGATCTGGATTATCGCATCAATGGTGAAAAACCCATGATTGCGACCGCCATGACCGAACCCTTCACTTTTGCCATGACCAATCAAGGCGTCCTGCAAGAATTTCACTTTACCCGTGGGGTACCCGACCAGGCCAATCAGTTGATCCAGAACATTCTCCTCGGCATGCAGATCGTTCTGCCCAAGGAGGCTCAAAACAGTTGGAGTACCACCGAAACCGATATGACCGGACGCTTTCAGGCTGCCTATCAAATCAGCAAGCTCTCCGGAAAGGAAAACAGCATCACGATTATCAAAAACAAGAAATCATATGTCGCACTCAACAGCAGTCTGACCGGTTTCAATCCTGCCATCGCCAATTCGACGGTGCTTTTGACCGGGACATCGGGCAAAGCAACCATGGTCATCAAAGGCCCCTGGCTGACTTCCATGGAATACAAAGAAAAACTCACCATGGTGGCGGGGGGATATGAATGGTCCACTGCCGACAACGAAACCTCCCTTGCGCATATCGAACGCAATACGACGGGTCTGTTTCCCGAAACCTTTGCCGAATATGTGGCTCGTTTGCAATCAAACCGTTATCTGGCCACCAAGTATTACGTCACAGATCCGACCTTGAACCAGATGGGCAGCGGTTTGAATATCGAAGGCGCGATGGAACTGTTCAAGCGGTTGCGCTCGGAGAAAGATTCCACGGCCAGGCGCAATGCGGAACAGTTCATGGTCAACTATTTACGGCAACACCCTGAGGCGTGCGCAACACTCATCGCCCTGATGGACCAGGATCCAAATCGGGAACGCGTCGATCAGGAGACCCAGTTGACTTTCTGGCGACTCCTGACCAAAACCGGGCACCCTGAAGCGCAACAGGCGCTCATCAATGCCATTACCGGCGCCGGACTGACCGAAGTCACCCAAATGCGCGCATTGACCAACATTCATGCTTTCGAAAATCCCCAACCTTTTCTGGCAGATGAGCTCTACCGCTACTACAAGCGCCCCCCCACTCCAACGGATGGAGATCGGGACCCACAAAAACGACAAATGGCTCTGTTGGCCTTGGGGGCCATGGGATACAAAGACAAGTTGAATGAAGAGACCAGAAACAGGGTTGGACAGTTATTGCAGGACCATATCGGCACCACGCAAACCATTCCGGAACAGCTGGATGTATTGAACGCCATCGGCAACTATGGCGGCAAGGAGATGATGCCAAAAATCGAACCGTATCTGGGTTCCCAGGATGAGTATGTCCGGGCCAGCGCCTTTTCCTCCATGCGACGTATGGACGATCCGGCAGTTCTGACATCCATCATTGAGCATTATGACAAAGAAGATTCTGCCAAGGTGAGAACGGTCGCACTGAAAACCATTGCCGAATTGCCGCCATCGCAAGCCGGCATGACCTGGGTAAACCAGAACGCCATGACGCCCCGCCATCCGGAAGAACAGATCATCATGGTTGACATGCTGGGAAAACATGAAAAACTCTTCCCGGCAAACAGTCAGACCCTGCGGGAACTGTTGAAAACCAATCCAGACAATCGGGTAAAAAAAGCCATCTATAAATATGTGGTTCCCGGACAATAAACCGCAGACCGGCAGGCTTGACCGGCTCCAGGGGAAAAACCTGAAACCCGGTCAAGCCATCGATTCAAATATCACCCCTCTGCCGCAACCCATACGGGATAGGGCGGTTTGATCACATGCAACCGTTCCAGGGAGGCCATCAGATTGAGAACCGATGGCGTCAGATCTGTCCCGTTTTTCAGTATGCTCTCTCCGTTCTCTTTCACAAGGTCATCCGCCAGCGCCATTCCAACCTGCAGTTCTTTCAGTGTCAATTGTTGTTTGATCCTTTTCTCGTTCATGATTTCAGCAAAAATGGCAACCAGCAACGGATCATAGTTGAACTGGTCCATTGTGAACATATCCAACACAAAAGGCAGCTTTTTCCCTGACAGTGTTAATGTGTCATAATCAATTGCCAGTTTCAGTATTTGCGCTCCCAGAACACCTGCGGGCCGGGTCTTGAGAGTGCCGTGAAAGGGCGCGCATGGCGGTTTCAATTGGGCTTCCACCATTTTGGCGATCTCCTCCATGCGGGGAATGCGCGCTACCAGCTTGGCAGAGAGTTCAGGGTAATGATCAAATCGTTCCTGATCATTTCCACCCGACAACATGCCATGTTGAAACTTTCTCAATTCGTCGGTTGGCAGAGTCACACAACCAAGTTGCGAAAGAATGGCTGACACCTCAAACTGCCATGCGTCTGGACGACCGATCCGTCTGGCGATCTTCTGAATCAACGTCCGCATCCGCAGAGCACGGCCAAAGGCGGTCGGATTGGCCAGACACAACACCTCCGTCATGACACTGATTGTACCGGAAAGGGTCTGTTTCAAAATCTGCTGGATATTGCGTTGCGCCTCGTACAAATCCAGATGTGTTTTCACTCTGGCCTGCAGAATCGGTGGAAGGATGGGTTTGATGATGTAATCCACGCCTCCTGCGGCAAAACCGATTTTCTCATCCTTCATGTCATCAAGCGACGTAACGAAAATGACTGGAATGTCAGCGGTTTCATGATTTTTTTTGAGATGTCTGCAGGTCTCGAAACCATCGATTCCCGGCATCATGACGTCAAGGAGGATCAGATCCGGCTTGTGCTTGATCGCCATTTTCAAGGCGGACTCACCATTGGATGTGCAGCGCACATTGTACAAGTCACGCAGATTGATCAGCAGAACATCAAGATTTTCCGGAGAATCGTCAACAGCCAACACGGTGAACTGGTGAGCAGCGCCCTCCGCAGAGGGGTGCGCGATCATTTTATCGTCCATATTCATCCAAGCCTCCCCAGCTTATTCGATTTGTTTCAAGGTGTCGGATTGTCGCGACACTCCATGGAGATTGCCGCTTCGAACTCCGCAAAGATCAACAATGCCTCTTCAAAATGATACTTTCCGACATGATCCACCATGGTTTGCAACCATGCCTGGAAGTGTGGACCCGACAGAACGGATTTCAGGGTCATCAGCAATGCCATGGCATCCGCATCATCATCTTCCAGCAGAAAGCGCAAGCGGGCTGTCAACCGGGAGGTCTCTGCCCAATCGATCGGAGTCCCGGCAACGCCAGCCGGATTCTCCCGCGCTTGCTGCATGCTCTGGATTCCAGACATCACCCGCTTCAACTCGACCGCCACGGTTTCGATCAAGGCATGATCCACAAGCTGGCCACGGAGTTTCAGTGCGCTCTCCAGATTCCCTGCCACCTCGTGGAGCGCCCTGGCGCCCACATTGCCAGCCACCCCCTTGAGGGTGTGCGCCTCGCGTACGGCATCCGCCAGAGCATTTTGTTCCAGACAATCAAGGATGCGCTCAACGACTCCTATCTGATTCTCCATGAACTTGCCCAGGATCTTGCGATAGAACCCCCTGTTCCCATTGGTACGCCCCAACCCGTCCGCGATATCGATGCCAGGAAGATGTTCCGGCAAATCATCGCCATCCTCCTGCACCACCTGCGAACCGGCTTGCCCAGACGCCGTTGTCAGCACGGCGGTCTGACTTCCCTCACCCGCGGCGCGAGACCTTGAGGGGATCCACTCCCCCAAGGCGGCGTACAACTTTTCCGGATCGATGGGCTTGGCCACATAGGCATTCATGCCCGCAGCAAGCGCCTCTTGCCGATCCTCGGTCTGGGCTGTCATGGCCAGGATGGGTGGATGTCGCGCAAAACGTGCATCCGCGCGAATCCGTCTGGTTGCCGTGTAGCCATCCATGACCGGCATCTGGACATCCATCAGAATGGCTTCGTAACTCTCTTTCTCCAGTTTTTCCAGGGCCTCCTGTCCATGCCAGGCGCAATCCACCACCAGACCGATCTGTTGCAGCAGCTCGCACGCGATCTGCTGATTGATCCCGTTGTCTTCCACCAGCAAAATACGCGCCCCTTGCAGTGAAGGCAGAACGTCGGCATTCTCCTCCATTGACTGCGACTGGCTGGCGGCGGCCACATCGAAACCAAACGCCTCCATGATACCATGGTACAGCAGTGACGGGTGGACAGGTTTGGTCAATACGCCGTCCACGCAGGCCAATTCATGGGCAGAGGGAAGTTCCTGCAACAGTCGGGTAATCAGCAGCATGCGTGGTGTGGCGATGGCACGGGTCATTGCAAGCAAGCGCTCTGCCAACGTCAGGCCGGTCATATCCGGCAGGCTCTCCTCCAGCAGAATGAGACCAAAAGGTGTCCAGGCATCGCGCACCGTGGCCAGGGCGGCTTGCCCGCTTCCGACAACGGTCACCATAAAACCAAAGAAATTCAAATACTCGACCAGAATTTCTCTGGAACGCTCCTCGCCTGCCACCACCAGCACCTGCAAGGACAACAGTTCTGCCGACAGGTGCAACTCCAGTTCCCTGGACTTTGCCAGCTTTTGCACCAGCGTGAATGAAAACGTACTGCCATGACCAACCCGGCTGGTCACCCGAATGGCGCCGCCCATCATTTCGACCAATTGTTTGGAAATGGCCAGGCCAAGACCTGTTCCGCCATATTTGCGCGAAATCGAAGGGTCTGCTTGGGAAAACGCCTGAAACAGTCGATTCTGCTGCTCTTCTGTCATGCCAATGCCGCTATCCTGCACGGCACACTCCAGAGTTACGGTTTCTTCATTGCCGGAAAGTCGGCGGATGGAGACGAAGACCTCACCGGATTCTGTGAATTTCAGCGCGTTATTGACCAGATTGATCAAAATCTGTCCCAGGCGCAAAGGATCGCCCAACAGACGCAATGGCAGAGTCGGTTCACGATAAAAGCATAACTGCAGACCTTTTTCTTGCGCTTTTCCCATGGTCATCGCCGCCAGATGGCTCAACACCTGATCCATCTGGTAGGGAATGACCTCCAGGGTCAAACGGGCCGCATCCATCTTCGACATGTCCAACAGATCATTGATGATCGCCAGCAGTGATTTGCTGGCGGTTTGCACCTTGGTCAGGTAATCCTGCTGTCGGGCGTTCAGATCGGTTTTAAGACACAATCCGGTCAACCCGAGGATGGCGTTCATCGGGGTACGCAATTCATGACTGACATTGGCGATGAAGGCGCTTTTTGCCTGCACCAATCTGCGCTCCTTGTCCAACAGATAGAGGTAAGGCAGCAGTATGCTCAACAACAGCATGACCATGGACAGGATGGGGTAAAGCGGATCCAGAAACTGATGCTGCCTTGAAAACAGCCAAAAGGAGAACATCAGCAATCCGCCAGCCAAAAAAACATTCAGGATCACGATACTCAGGACGCGGGAGCGTCGCATCAGCAACCAGGAAACCAGCCATATTGACAGCAACATAATCACTTCCGCATCTTCTTCCCATTCCGGATGCAGCAGATAGTCGCCATTGAGCAACTGCTCCACCAGTTGCACATGCAATTCGATTCCCGGAACGATTTCTCCCAAGGGCGTGGAAATCTGATCGCCCAAACCGTGGGCCGCAGCCCCGATGAAAACGATATGATCCCGGATCAAGGCCGGATCCACCCGATGGTCCAGCACCGCCTTGGTTGACAAGTATCGTTGTTCGTTCATGAGACGATAGTGCATCCAGACCTGGCCATCTCCGCTGGTGGGATGAAACATCCGTCCCAATGACACGCCTCGCAAACCGGACACAGAATTTTCCTGCCCGCTTCTGGAGACCAACCCGATATTCTCCACCCCCGCATAGACGCGCAGGGCTTCCAGCCCCAGAATCGGATACAGTCCGGTTCCCACACGATACAGGAGTGTCAAATGTCGCAAAACCCCATCCTGGTCCCTGCTTTCTCTCGAAATGATGCCATTACCCTGGGCCACATGCTGCAATAGTGGAAGAGAGGAGACACTCCCTTTGAACAGAGGCAGATGCTCCCGCACATCCCCGCCCATCATGGGAAAACGGGCCTTTTCCATGGGCATTCGGGAACCGTTTTCCTGACTTTCCAGGGCAAAGCCGAGCACCGAGCGTGTTTTGACCAAACTTGCAGCCAGAATTTGATCATGATCGGGCAGACGTGCAAGCATTGCCGTCAATTCCGGATTTTTCGACCACATTTTGGCCAGATTTGCTGGAGAGGTACGGTCCGGTTCCACCAGCAGCATGTCCAACACCACGACACGTGCACCAATTTCTGACAAATATTCAACAAGTTCGGCGATCAGGGTTCTGGGCCAGGGCCATTGCCCGAAGGAAACCAGACTCTCCTCATCTATGGCCACCACGCGCAGGGGAAGATCCTGGGGATAACTCCTTGGATAGACCCGTTGCAGCATGTCAAACGTAAAATTCTGAACCGAATGCCGCGGACCAAAATCCAGCAAAAGCATGGTCAGAAGCACGATCAGCATCCCCAGGGAACCCCAAAAGGATGTCTGGCCATTTTTCCCGGTGAACCGGTGTATCACTGCCGACAATCCTTGCCGACAGCGTGCAATGAAACGGGTCTCGATTGGAGTCATCGCCCGCCGCCCATGATGGCGCATGAAAAATTGTTGCTCAAAATGGCTACTTCAATCCGATGGGTGGAGGTGGAGGCGGTGGAGGCGGTGGCATGCCAGGCATTCCGGCTCCGGCAGGCCCCACACCCGGCAATCCTCCGGGCTGGGGAGGCGGCATTCCATTGCGACGCCCGTCTCCAGCCGGCTGCGGTCCGCCCGGACGCCCGCCCTGGAACCTGTCCATGCTCGCAGGCCGTTGCACCAGTTGCGGCAGAGACGCAATGGAGGTCACCAATCCGGTCTGTCCGGCGTTGATCTCCCTGTTGCCCGCCTGATTGCTCAACGATACGCTGCCTTCCACAACCGTCACATACAGGGTTTTGTCCAGAACAGAGTAATATTCCGTGCCGCGCACTCCCAGGGTGCCCAGATTGGTCTTCATCTGGAACTCTTTGGGTTTCTGTTTGCCAATCAGACCGGTAAGGGCATGAATCGCGCCTCCGATGAAATTGAATTGCGCCCGTCCGACATGTTGCTCCTCAGGCGCGAATTGATACTCTTCAATCGCGAAAGTGGTATAACTGTACAAAGACAAGGTCATCTTGTCGGTAAAGCGGATCTGCGTCTCTCCGGTTTTGGTGATCACGGTATCTCCGGGATACAACAGTGAACCGCGAGTCAACGGCGCTGAGCCCTGCTGCCCTTTACTGACGACCTGTACATCCCCTGTGACAACCAGAGCCCGTGCTGCATATGCTGTTTCCGCACTGGTCTGATTCGCAATCAGACACATTCCACTCAACACCAGAATCTGCAGAAACAGGAACGTCAGGAGGTTATTTTTTTTCATGATCGATATCCCAGCGCAAGGAAAACATCAGCGAGGAGCGGTTGTAATCATACAGTTGCAGATTGGATCCATTGCCAATCGAACTGACGGATGTGAGGAAATGCCATTGCCTGGCGTATTTCCAATCCAGGGTACCACCAAGAGATAATTGTTTATCCCTGCGCGCAAGAAAATACATCGTATCCCTGTCATCATAACGATGCTGTTCAAAAATAATATTACCAGTCAGAAGGACGTTTTCCTGAAGAGGCATTCTTCCACCCAAATCCAAACCCCACAACTTTTGTCCGACTTGTGGCGCCATGTCATCTTTTGCGGACTCTTTGCCAACATGGCTTCCGTAATAAAGATTGACATCTGATCCGGAGAATCCCACAGAATGCATGATTCCACCAACAAGGCGTCTGGTTCCGTAAGTCGGATAATCAGGATATGTGAAGTTCTGATACTGCAGATAGCTGTTCAGCGTGGACAGTGGATTCAACGCATGCTGCCAACTGGTCATGCCCCCCCAATAGGAACGCATCATCTCCTGATCCACCAGATATGCCTGACCGATTCCAAAGAGTGTCAGGGTATCAGCGCCTGTCCGATGGGCCATGCCAAGTTGTCCTGTGGCATAGGTTTCTTCCAGAGCGGAGTGGCTGGCATAGACCCCCTGACTCATGACAAGCGTGCCCATGAGGTCCGAATCGTTTGTCAATGGGGTCTGGAATGCACCATTGCCGGTAAGTAAAGTCACCCAGTCCCCGGATCTGGAGGAAGCGCCCAGAGCGGTGGCCGAGGTCAACGACAAAGCGGGAATCCCCAACGATTGCGCAGCCGGACCGCTGGTGACGTTGGTATCGTATCCCACGCCCAGTTGCAGATAACCCGAAAAACGTGTGCCCCTGGAACCCGTCGCAGAGATTTCGGCAGGGGCGTGAAGTTTGTCCTGCAGGCGCTCAAGCGCGCAATGCCTGACCGCTGGCAAACCGGTTTTTGGCGCAAGTTCAAAATGCTGTCTTGCCTTCTCCAGGTTGCCACGCCGCTCCTGCAGACAGGCGGTCAGCAGATGGGCAAGTCCATGATGACGATCTGCCATCAAGACCCGTTCCAGCGCAAAAGACGCAGCTTCTGTCTGACCGGATTCCAGCAGCGCCCAACCCAACAGAACATCATAGGCCGTTTCTCCGGCCTGTTGTTCTTCCAAAGTCAATAACAGGGGCAAAGCGTTCTCTGCTTGACCATGTTTAAGCAGATCCCGTGGACGGACCAACAAATCTTCCGCATGGAGGTCAGTGATTACACTAGAAATCAACAACAAGATAATTAAAGAAAAAAGACGCAATACAAAAACCATAGAGAGTGCCCCTTGCTGTGTATTTCCATTTCGAAAACCGTGTCTTTGGTATTATCGTCCATAATCAGACAAGGTTGAGGAATATTCACACAGCCAGGTATCGCCCCGAGACGAGGGAATCGGATGCAGGCGGGGCGCAAGGTGAAAACCTCAAGCGCCCCGCCGGAAAATCGCACCGATTATCAGGGAGTGTTACGAACCATGCGTACAAAATTGGTGCCACGGATGGCGTCACCCTGCGGACCAAACGCATATCCCATGTAGGTAGTGGAATTTTTGGTTACGGTTTTGAGCGTGGCATAATTGTAACCGGTGGTACCGGGCCCGGTCTTGGGGTCGCTGCGCTGTGCGCCAGCCCCATGCACATCCACCCATTGAGAAGCACCGGTCGGCCAACCCAGCGCCCTGCCAAAGGGAACGTAATTGGCCTGCTGGCCTGCATGGTCTGCTGGAGCGGAAAAATCGGCGTGGGTGGTCGATGACCAGTAGTAGGGAAAATCCGCATCCCCGTTTTCGTTGGTGATGCCGGTGCAGGTAAAGAATG